>JBDTNP010000275.1:0-7288 GCA_039933695.1 Betaproteobacteria bacterium
GTAAGACCCGCGTGATCCTTCAGATCCCGGGCCGCCAGCGCCGCGTCGGGGCTCGCCGAGAAAAGCGACAGAACCTTCTGCGCCGGCACGTCGAGCGCGTTCAGCATCATGTTCAAGCGGCCGCGATGCGGCATGCCGAGGACGATCGATTGCACACCGTGTCCGGCGGCGCATTCGATCGTCTCGCGCAGCAATGTGACGATGCTCTCGCTTCCCTCCAGGCTGAACTGCTTGTAGGCGCCGTAATCCGCGCGATGAAGCTGCTCGAAGGCTTCCGCGGCCACTAGCTGGCCGAGAACGCGCGCGTAGTCGTCCCCGGAGGGATCGGGCCAGCCGCTGCGCGTTTCCATCCGCGCGTGCAGCCAGCGCCGTTGCTCATTGGCGCGGACATGCGCGCAGTCGATCGCGACCGAGCCGCAATAGGCCTCGCGCAGGAGCCTCAGGAGTGCCGAGAGAGTGAGGACATGCGTAGCGCCGGCGAAGTCCAGCGAGTAGACGATCGATTCGTCGATCGGCAAGCCATGCGTGCGTGGGTCGAGCTCGGCGATCAGTGAACGTTCGCGTGGATCGTTTTCGAGAGGATCGATCGATGCTCGGCGGTAGCCGTGCTCGCGATAGGCTTCGACAAGTGCGCCGGCAGCTGCAGGCGCCGCCGCTCGTGCCGACGCAGCGGCGACGACGCGCTGCCGATCCGCGTCGACGGCCGCTTCGGGCAGCAGTGCCGGTGAGGGCTCGAGCATGGACGGTAAGTGTACGCTACAAGCGACTATGGCACACTTCGCTGTCGCGAATCCGCATCGATCGGCAGCCTTGAGTCCCTACGAAATCCTCGTCGGCCTTCGCTATACCCGCGCCCGCCGCGGCGCCGGCCGCAACGGCTTCGTCTCGTTCATCGCCTTCGTGTCGATGGCCGGCATCTTTCTCGGGGTCGCCGCGCTGATCGTGGTGCTCTCGGTGATGAACGGGTTTCAGAACGAATTGCGCACCCGCATCCTGTCGGTCGCCTCGCACATCGAGATTCGCGCGCTCGACGGCGCGATGGCCGACTGGCAGGACGTGGCCAGGATCGCGCGGCAGGACGCGCACGTCCAGGGCGCCGCGCCATTCGTCTTCGGACAGGCGATGCTTTCCGCCGGCGATGCCAATCGTGGCGCACTGGTGCGCGGCGTCGACCCGGCACTCGAGGACCAGGTCGCCGATATCGGACGGCACATGCGGGCCGGAGCGCTCGCCGATCTGAAGCCCGGCAGTTTCGGCATCGTGCTCGGCATCGACCTGGCGCGCGCGATGCGCGTGCGCGTCGGCGATTCGGTGCTTCTGATCACCCCGCAGGGAACCGTGACCCCGGCGGGGACGCTGCCGCGGGTGAAAACCTTTCGCGTCGTCGGCGTGTTCGAGGTCGGCATGTACGAGTTCGACAACGGGCTTGCGCTGATCGAGCTGTCCGATGCGCAGAAGCTGTACCGGCTCGACGACGCGGTCAGCGGCGTGCGGCTCAAGCTGGACGACATGTTTGCGGCGCCCGCGGTCGCGCGCGATCTCGCGCGCGTCATGCCGGTCGACGCCGAAGTGCGCGACTGGACGATGGATCACGCCAACTTCTTTCGCGCTGTCGCGATCGAGAAGCGCGTGATGTTCATCATCCTTACGCTGATCGTCGCCGTCGCTGCATTCAACATCGTCTCGGCGCAGGTGATGGTGGTCACCGACAAGCAGGCCGACATCGCGATCCTGCGCACGCTTGGCGCGTCGCCGGCGAGCATCCTGGCGATATTCGTCATTCAGGGCGCGCTGGTGGGCTTCATCGGAACGCTGATCGGCCTGGTCGGCGGCATCGCGCTGGCGCTCAACATCGGCGTCGTCGTGCCGTTCATCGAGCGCACGTTCAGCGTCCAGTTCCTCGACAAGAGTGTTTACTACATCAGCGAAGTCCCCTCGGACCTGCAGCGCGCAGATATCGCGCTGATCGCCGCGATCGCGTTGCTGCTGGCGCTGATCGCGACGCTGTATCCGAGCTGGCGCGCGGCCAAGGTCAATCCCGCGGAGGCACTGCGCTATGAGTGACTCCGCCGGCGTGGCGCGCGCCGCTGTGCTCGAATGCCGTGGCTTGCGGAAGACCTACCGAAGCGGCCCGCTCGACGTGCCTGTGCTGCTCGGCATCGATCTGGCCGTGGCGCCGGGAGAGCGGCTGGCGATCGTCGGCGCGTCGGGATCCGGCAAGAGCACGCTTTTGCATCTGCTCGGCGGGCTCGATGCGCCCACCGCCGGCGAAGTGCTGGTGCAGGGCGCGCCGTTCGCGCAGTTGTCCGAAGCCGAGCGCGGCCGGGTGCGTAATCGCGCGCTGGGCTTCATCTACCAGTTTCATCATCTGCTGCCGGAATTTTCGGCGCTGGAAAACGTCGCGATGCCGCTCTACATCCGCCGCGACGCAAGGCCGGCGGCGCGAGCGAGCGCCGCCGCGCTGCTCGAGCGCGTCGGTCTCGCCCATCGCGCGCAGCATCGACCGGCCGAACTCTCGGGCGGCGAACGCCAGCGCGTCGCGCTGGCGCGCGCGCTGGTAACGGCGCCCGCGTGCGTGCTGGCCGACGAGCCGACGGGGAACCTCGACCGGCGTACCGCCGGAGCCGTCTTCGAGCTGATGCTCGAGCTCAATCGCAGCGCGGGCACGAGCCTTGTGATCGTGACGCACGATCCCGATCTGGCGGCGCGCACCGACCGGACTTTGCATCTGGTCGACGGCGTGCTTACGGCGTCAGAGGCCTAAACCCGGCCCCGGACTGGATTGGACGCGCACGGCGCGGCGCTGCGGCAGGACGCATTCCTTCTAGATCGACAAAGGCGCCTCGTCCATCGCCGCGATCTGCTCGCGCAATTCGAGCACGCGATCCTGCCAGTAGCGCTGGGTGTTGAACCAGGGAAACGCGGCCGGGAAAGCCGGGTCGTCCCAACGGCGCGCCAGCCACGCCGAATAGTGGATCAGCCGCAGCGTGCGCAGCGCTTCGATCAGATGCAGCTCGCGGTCGTCGAAGTCGCAGAAATCCTCGTAGCCCGACAGCACGGCTCGCAACTGGCGGCGCATGTCGTCGCGCTCGCCCGACAGCAGCATCCACAGGTCCTGCACGGCGGGACCGCTGCGGCAATCGTCGAAATCGACGAAATGCGGCCCTTGCATCGGACCGCCGCTGCGCCAGAGCACGTTCCCGGCATGGCAGTCGCCGTGCAGGCGAATGCTGCGAACCGCGCCCGCACGCTCGTAGCAATGCCGCACGCGTTCGATCGCCTGCGCGGCGACGCTTTCCCAGGCAGCGACGAGGTCGGGCGGGATGAAACCGTTCGCCAGCAGCCACTCGCGCGGCTCGTCGCCAAAGCTCTCGATGTCGAGCGCCGGCCGCACGCCGAATCGCGCGGTCGCACCGACCGCGTGGATGCGCCCGACGAAACGGCCAATCCATTCGAGCGTCCCGCGATCCTCCAGCTCCGGAGCGCGGCCACCGCACTGCGGATAGACCGCATAGCGGAAGCCGGCGAAACGATGCAGAGTCGCGCCGCCGCTCGCGATCGGCGCGACGACCGGGATCTCGCGCAGGGCAAGTTCGGCGACGAATGCGTGCTCCTCGCCGATCTGCTGATCGCTCCACCGCGACGGGCGATAGAACTTGACGACGACCGAAGACGCCGTATCCGCGGAGGGCTTGGCGCGCTCGTCGAGCCATGCCTGATAGACGCGATTCTCGTAGCTGTTGAGCGCGAGCAGCCTGCCGTCGCAGAAAAGTCCGACCGCATCGAGCGCATCGAGCACGCAGTCGGGAGTGAGTCCCGCATAAGGCGGCGCCGAAGCATCGTCCATCCGGGCATTGTACGTAGGACCGCGGCGACGCATGCTCGACGGCAGGCGCCGCGGACTAATAATCGACCGGAACCGGCTCGAGGCTCCTCCACAGGTACCAGGTGGCGACCGAGCGCCACGGACGCCAGGGTTCGGCCAGCGCGAGCATCGCGTCGCGGCTCGGGCGCGCGTCCTTCAGAAATTGTCTGGCCATCGCCTTTTGCAGGCCGAGGTCGTCGACTGGCAGCACATCGGGGCGCAGCTCGTGAAACATCAGGAACATCTCCGCCGTCCAGCGCCCGATGCCCTTGACGTCGACCAGCAGCGCGATCACCGCCTCGTCGTCGAGCTTGCGCCAGCGCTTCGGATCGAGCTTGCCGGACGCGAAATGCCGCGCGAGGTCCGACAGGTACTCGGCCTTGCGCTGCGACAGCCCGCAGGTGCGCAAGGCCGCCATGTCGGCAGCGGCGACTTTTGCCGCCGGAAGGCGCCGGAACTTGTGTGCCGGCGCATTGTCGACCATCTCGGCAAAACGCCACCAGATCGCGTCTGCCGCCTTGACCGATATCTGCTGGCCGACGATCGCCCTGGCGAGCGTCGTAAACGGATCGGCGCGGCGCTTCAGATGGATACCCGGATGCGCGCGGATCAGCCGGCGCAGGGTGCGGTCGCGGCGCGACAGCTCGCGCGTGGCCTCGTCCCAGAACGGCGGCTTCATCGGCGCGGCAACTTGCGCGGCGCGCGACCGCGTCCCGTCGCTGCGGGCGCGACGGCCACGCTCGCCGGCGCCGCCCTGTCGCAACCGGCATCGAGCCGCGGCGGGAAGTGGTACATTACGCGCCTTTCGCTGGAGAGGATCGATGGGCAGTCCGTTGCTGCGGGTCGTCGTCGTCGTCGCGGGCTGTCTGCTGGCGCTGTCCGGCGCGCCCGCGCGAATCGCGTCGGCGGCCGCGGATCCGAACAAGGTGCTGCATGTCGCCATCGAAGCCGGTGACGACGGCTTCGATCCGTCGCGGAGCACCAATTACTATTCCGGACTGATCGAAGAGGTCATTTTCGAGCGCCTGCTCACCTACGATTACCTGGCCGAGCCGGTCAAGCTCGCGCCGATGCTGGCCGAAGCGCTGCCCGAAGTCGCCGACGGCGGCAAGACGTATACGTTTCATCTGCGCAAGGGCATCTATTTTACGCCCGACCCCGCGTTCAAGAGCGACAAGCGCGAGCTCGTCGCCGAAGACGTCGCGTACTCGATCAAGCGCTTTCTCGATCCGAAGAATCGATCGCCGTGGAGATTTCTGTTCGACGGCAAGATCGTCGGGCTGAACGAGCAGGAAGCGCTGGCGAAAAAAAACGGCGACCGGTTCGACTACGACGCCAAGATTCCCGGACTCGAAGTGGTCGATCGCTACACGATCCGTTTTCATCTGATCGATATCGACTTCAATTTCGCCTACATATTGGCGTCGCCGACGAACAGCATCGTCGCGCGCGAAGTGATCGAGCGATATGGGGACGACACCAAGGCGCACCCGGTCGGCTCCGGGCCGTACATGCTTGCGCAATGGCAGCGGGGCGCCCGCATCCTGCTGCACGCCAACCCCGGTTATCGCGGCTTCGTCTGGGATTTTCAGCCGTCGGCCAATCCGTGGGACCAGGACGTCGTCGCGGCGATGAAGGGCAAAGAGATGCCGCAGATAGGCGTCGTCGATGTGCGTCTGATGGAGGAGGAGCAGTCGCGCTGGCTCGCGTTCCAGGGCGCCGAGATCGACTACATCGACCGCTTCGGCTCGTTCGCCCCGATGGCGATCCCTAACAACAAGGTCGCCCCCGATCTGGCCAAGCGCGGCATCAAGCTGTACCGCTATCTCGAGCCGGAGATGACCTATTACTACTTCAACATGGTCGATCCGGTGGTCGGCGGATTCGGCAAGGAGAAGATTGCGTTGCGGCGCGCGATCTCGATGTCGTACGACATCGACGAGGAGATACGCATCATCCGGAAGAGTCAGGCGATCCGCGCCGAGTCGCCGATACCGCCCGGTGTCGTCGGCTACGACCCGAACTACCGCGCAAGCTACCACTACGATCCGGCGCTGGCGAACAAGCTGCTCGATTATTTCGGATACAAGCGCGGCACCGACGGATACCGTACGCTGCCCGACGGGAAGCCGCTGGTGATCACGCTGTGGTCGACGCCGGAGGCGATCGCCCGCGAGTACGACGAGCTGTGGAAAAAAAGCCTCGACGTGATCGGCGTCCATTTCGCGACGGCCAAGATCAAGTTCGCCGATCAGATAAAAAAGGGCAGGGCCTGCCAGATGCAATTCGCGGGCGCGGCCTGGACGGCGGACTGGCCGACCGCGGACAACTTCCTGCAGCTCTCCTACGGCCCCAACGTCGGAGAATCCAACTATGCCTGCTACAAGTCGGCGGCATTCGACGAATTCTACCGGCAGGCGCAGCGGCTGCCCGATTCGCCCGAGCGCAACCGCCTGTATCGTGCGATGGCGCGGCAGATGGAAGTCGATACGACCTGGGTCATGGGCGCGACGCGCTACAAGAACACGCTCTTCTATCCCTGGATGCTCGGTTACAAGAAGCATCCGATCCTGCACGCGCCGTGGCCGTTCATGGACATCGACAATTCCAAGCGTCCGGCCCGATAGTGCGCACCCGCCTTGCTTTCGCAAGCTGACACCGATGTTCGCGGCGATGCTGCACCGATGACCGGGATAGCGCAGCCCGCGCTGGCATCGCTGCTCGCCGCGGCAATCGCGTTCGCGCCGCTGGCGGCTCGGCCTGCGGCGGCGGCCGATCCGACCAAGGTCCTGCGCATTGAGTTCTATGTCGCCGAGACGGGCTTCGATCCGGTCAAGGTGCAGGACTATTATTCGCAGACGGTCTGCGAAGCGATCTTCGAATCGCTGATGACCTACGACTACATGGCGCGGCCGGCGAAGCTCGCGCCGCGTGCCGCCGAAGCGATGCCGGTGATCAGCGATCAAGCGAGGACGTATGTCTTCAAGATCCGCAAGGGCATCTACTTCGCGCCGGACCCGGTGTTCAAGGGAAAACCGCGCGAGTTGACCGCCGAAGACTACGCCTACACGATCAAGCGCTTCCGCGATCCGGCCAACAAATCGCCGTACGAAAGCTTTCTCGGCGGCGTGCTCGGGCTCGACGAAGTCAAGAAAGACGCCGAAAGGACCGGCAAGTTCGACTACGACCGAAAGGTCGAGGGCCTGCAGGTCCTCGATCGTTACACGCTCAAGGTCAGGCTCAAGGAAACGGACTACAACTTCGCGCACATCCTGGCATTGCCGAATACCGGAGCGGTGGCGAGGGAGGCGATCGAAGCCTATGCCGACGACACCAACGGCCACCCGGTCGGCACCGGCCCGTACGCGCTCAAGGAATGGAAGCGCTCGAACAAGATCGTGCTCGAAGCCAACCCTGATTTTC
>JBDTNP010000276.1:0-2324 GCA_039933695.1 Betaproteobacteria bacterium
ACCTCGCCCGGCGCACGGCGCCGGTGTCGAGCGCACCTGGAAAGCGCTGTCCCATCGCGAGCGCCTTCGGCACGAGCGTCGAGAGGAAATGCCGGGCGTAAATACGGTTGAAGCCCTGGCCGATCGCCGTCCCGGCCGCGGCGAGGTCGAGCGGCGCGGACACGGCTGCCGCAGCGATCAGCGTCGAACGCGCGCGCTCCTGCTCGCGTCCGAGCCAGTTGAGCAGCGCGCTGCCGCCCAGCGATACGCCGACCGCATACAGCGGCGCCGCCGGCAGGCGCGCCCTGATGGTCGCGAGCATCCAGCCGACTTCGGCGTAGTCGCCCGAATGATAGGCGCGCGGCAGGCGGTTCGCTTCGCCGCTGCAGCCGCGGAAATGCGGAACGACGCCGCGCCAGCCGATCGCCCGCAGGCGCAGCATCAGCGCGCGCGCATAGTGCGACGACGAGTTGCCCTCGAGCCCGTGAAACAGCACGACCGTCGGCGTGCCCGGCGCCGCGCCGCCGGCGTCCTGCCAGTCGAAATCCACGAAGTCGCCGTCCGGCGTGTCGACGCGCTCGCGGCGGAAGACGATCTTCGGCGGCCCGAACAGCGCCGGATAGATCGTTTGCGCATGCGCGCCGGCAAGCCATCGCGGGGCCGAATAGTCGAGGCTCATCACTCGAGCGCTGCCTCGATCCGGCGCACGATCGTCTTGAGGACCTTGATGCGCGCGTAGCGCTTGTCCTCGGCTTCGACCAGCGTCCACGGTGCAAGCATCGTACTGGTGCGATCGACCATGTCGCACACCGCGATCTCGTAGTCGTTCCAGTGCTTGCGGTTGCGCCAGTCCTCGGGTGTGATCTTGAAGCGCTTGAACGGCGTGTGCTGGCGCGCACGGAAGCGCCGGAGCTGTTCGGCCTTGCTGATCTGCAGCCAGAGTTTGACGACGATGACGCCGCCTTGCGTCAACTGCTCCTCGAACTGGTTGATTTCCGCATACGCGCGCATCCATTCGCCAGGCGCGTGCAGGTGCTCGACACGCTCGACCAGCACGCGCCCGTACCAGGATCGATCGAACAGCGTGATCCCGCCGCGGCGCGGAATCTTTCGCCAGAAGCGCCACAGGTACGGATGTGCGAGCTCCTCATCGGTCGGCGCCGCGATCGGGACCGTCAGGTATTGGCGCGCATCGAGCGCGCCGGTGACGCGGCGTATCGCGCCGCCCTTGCCCGCGGCATCGACGCCTTCGAACGCGACGACCAGCGAACGCTCGCCGAAGCGCTTGTGCCGCGACAGCCTGGCAAGTGCACCCTGCCATTTCTCGAGTTGCGCCGAATAGGTTCGCGCCGACAGCTTTTTCGACAGGTCGAGATCGCGAATCAGCTTGACGTTGTCGATCGCCGAAGGCGCGATCGGCGTGACCGGATGCCTGACCGCTCTGGCGCGGGCCGCCGGTACCGGCTTCGCCGTCGCGCGCATTGCGTCGAGCAGGATGCGACCGACGGTCAGGTTGCGGTAACGCTCGTCGGTCCCCTCGACCACATACCAGGGCGCCGCCGTCGTCGACGTCTCCCGCAGCAGCGTCTCCCACAAAGGATAGGACTTGCGATAGGCGTGGTAAGCCTTCCAGTCGTCACGCGTCGCGCGCCAGGAAAGGCGCGGGTCGCGCTCGATCGCCTTCAGGCGCCTTTTCTGCTCGGCTTTGGACAAGTGGATCCAGAACTTGAGCAGCACCAGTCCTTCGTCGCTCAACATCTGCTCGTGCTCGCGGATCGCCTGCAGATGCGCCTCGAGCCGATCGTCGTCGATGCGGCCGTGCATGCGGGCACGCATCGACTCGTTGTACCAGGCGTGCATGAATATCCCGACCCGGCCGCTCGCCGGCAACGCCTGCCAATAGCGCCAGGGGCCGGGGTGGACCGCTTCCTCGGGCGTGCGCTGGCCGAACGCGACCACCTGGATGTGGCGCGGATCCATCCATGCAGTCAGCGCGTTGGCCGTCTCCCCGCGGCCGGCGCCGTCGACGCCGGAAACGATGACCAGCACCGGTCCGCGCCGGATCCGCGACAGCTCGAACTGCGCGAGCAGCAGCGCTTCCCGAAGCCGGGGCTCCTCGCGGGAGTACACCTCCTTGTCGACGCGGTGGCCGATTTCTGCCGATTCGAGCATCGTCGGCTCAGTTCCAGAACGGCTTGGCCTTGGCGAATTGTCGCCAGAACTTGGGCAGACGTTCGAGCTCGCGGGCGCTCATCGCCGCGGTCCAGCCGCGGACGATGCCCGCCGCATGTGAAAGCTCGACGTCATTGCGGGCGGGCGCCAGCAGCTCGTCAATCAGCCGGGCC
>JBDTNP010000277.1:0-2424 GCA_039933695.1 Betaproteobacteria bacterium
CAGTCGCTGCCCGAGGCTTCCTTTAGCGTCGGCACGTTCGGGTACAAGGTCGAGCTTTTGGGCGGCATCGGGCTGATCCCGATGATGATAGGTATGTTCGCGATCTCGGAAATCATCCGCTATGCCGTCGACACCAATCCGACCCTGCAGATCGTCGACAAGCCGATCGGCAACGTCTTCAAGGGCATGTGGCGCCTGGCCAGGAAATACCCTGTCCAGATCCTGCGCGGCAGCGTGCTGGGCACGCTGGTCGGTGCGCTGCCCGGAGCGGGCGCCGACATCGCGGCGTGGATGTCGTATGCAATGAGCAAGAAGTTCTCGAAGGAGCCGGAGAAATTCGGCACCGGCTATGTCGAGGGCATCGTCGAATCGGGCTCGGCGAACAACAGCGCGCTGGCCGGCGCATGGATTCCGGCGCTGGTATTCGGTATTCCGGGCGACTCGATCACCGCGATCGTCATCGGCGTGCTGTACATGAAAAACATGAATCCCGGACCGTCGCTTTTCACCAACAATCCGCAGAACATCTACGCGGTCTACCTGTTGTTCATCATCGCCAATCTGATCATGCTGCCGCTCGGCTGGTGGTGCATCAAGGTGTCGAAACAGATCCTCAAGGTGCCGCGCACGGTCTTGATGCCGCTGATCATGCTGTTCTGCGTCGTGGGCTCGTTCGCGATCAACAACACCGCGTTCGACGTCACCGTGATGCTGATCGCCGGCGTGGCCGCATTCATTCTCGAGGAAAACGGATTTCCCGTCGCGCCCGCCATCCTCGGCGTCGTTCTCGGCGGCATGCTGGAGGAGAATCTCGTCAGCTCGATGATCAAGTCGGACGGCCAGTTGACGGCGTTCTTCGCCCGTCCGGTCGCGGCGACGCTGGGCGTCATGACCGCCGCGGTCTGGTTCCTGCCGCTTTTGATGCGCCGTCTGCGGCGCCTCGCCGGAATCGAGGAGCCCGCGTAGCGCCGCTGGCCGCGATGCTGCGGCGCAGCGCGTTGACCCCGCCGCATGCGGCAGGGTAAAATCCACAGGTTATAGCCCGGCCGGCCGCAATTGCGGCCAAATGCGGTTTTACAAGCGAGCAATGCGCGGCAAACTGGTCGTCGGCAACTGGAAAATGAACGGCAGTTTGCGGCAGAACGACGCGCTGCTCGCCGACTTGCGTTCGGGCTGGACGGCGATCCCGTCGCGGCGAATCGCGATTTGCGTGCCATTTCCCTATCTTTGGCAGGCTCAGGCGGCGCTTTCCGGCTCGGAACTCGACTGGGGCGCACAGAACGTCAGCGAACATGCTTCCGGCGCATTCACCGGGGAAGTGGGCGCGGCGATGGTGGCCGAATTCGGCAGCCGCGTGGCGATCGTCGGCCACTCCGAGCGGCGGACGCTGTACGGCGAGACCGACGCGGCGGTCGCGAACAAGGCCGCGGCGGCGCTGGCGGCCGGTTTGACGCCGATCGTCTGCGTCGGCGAAACGCTGGCCGAGCGCGAGGCATCGGCTACCGACGCCGTCGTGCTGCGACAGCTCGACGCCGTCGTTGCACTGCTGGGCGCGAAGCTCGCGCAGGCAGTCGTCGCGTATGAGCCGGTGTGGGCGATCGGCACCGGCAGGACGGCGACGCCGCAGCAGGCCGAAGCCGTGCACGGGCTTTTGCGGCGCCGGCTGCGCACGGCGGTGGGAGAGGCGGCGGACGAAATGCTGTTGCTGTATGGAGGCAGCGTAAAGGCGGATATCGCCAAGACGCTGTTTGCATGCGCGAATATCGACGGGGGCCTGGTGGGCGGGGCATCGCTCAAGGCCGACGAATTTTTGGCGATTGCGCGTGCCTAACACGACGCAACGCGGCGCAGCGACGGCTCGTTGGCCGGACGCGCGGCAGGCTACGAGGAACGAAGGATGATCTGGGAAACGGTTCTGATCGGTGTGCACTTTCTGATAGCCGTCGCGTTGATCGGCTTCATATTGATGCAGCATGGCAAGGGGGCCGATATGGGTGCGGCGTTCGGCAGCGGCGCATCGGGCAGCCTTTTTGGCGCCGCGGGTTCGGCCAACTTCCTGTCGCGGACCACCGCGATACTGGCGACGGTGTTCTTTCTGTCGAGCCTCGGCTTGACGTATCTGGCGACCAATCATGGAGCGGCTCGGGATCTGATGCAGCAGGGTGTGGCGCCGAAAGCGCCGGCGACGGCGCCGAAGGCGGGCGATCTGCCTCAGCCAGCGGCGCCGACAGCTCCGGCGTCTGCCGATCCGAATTCGAAGGCGGGGGAAATACCGAAATAACGGCGGTTGGCGGCGAGGCTGCCGCGATCGGCCAAAACCGGGAGCTCATGGTTTGCCGGATGCGAACCGACCGAGCAGAGCGCTGACAAGCCGACGTGGTGAAATTGGTAGACACGCTGTCTTGAGGGGGCAGTGGCGAAAGC
>JBDTNP010000278.1:0-1809 GCA_039933695.1 Betaproteobacteria bacterium
GGCGACGACGTAGAGCTCGCCGCCGCGGGCGCGCACTTCCTGCAGGTTCGACTTGAGCTTTTCCAGCAGCGCGTCGTTCGGCGCGATCGCGACGACCGGCATGTTGGCGTCGACCAGCGCGAGCGGGCCGTGCTTCAACTCGCCGGCCGGATACGCTTCGCCGTGGATATAGGAGATTTCTTTGAGCTTCAGCGCGCCTTCGAGCGCGATCGGATAGTGCAGGCCGCGCCCGAGAAAAAGCGCGTTTTCCTTTTTGGCGAAGCGTTCGGCCCAGGCGATGATCGAAGGCTCGAGCGCCAGCACCGCCTGGATCGCTGCCGGAAGGTGACGCAAGGCCTGCAGCCAGCGCGTTTCCTGCGCCGCGTCGAGGCGTCCCCGCTGCTTGGCCAGGGTCAGGGTCAGCAGGAATAACGCCGTCAGTTGCGTGGTGAACGCCTTGGTCGATGCGACGCCGATCTCGACACCGGCGCGGGTCAGGTAAGTAAGCGCGGTCTGCCGCACCATCGAGCTCGTCGGGGCGTTGCAGATTGCCAGCGTATTCCGATGGCCGAGCGCCTTGGCGTGTTTCAGCGCCGACAAGGTGTCCGCCGTCTCGCCCGATTGGGAAATGACGACGACCAGCGCGTCCGGATTGGGCACGCTGTCGCGATAGCGGTATTCGCTGGCGATCTCGGCCTGCGCCGGCATGCCGGCAACGGCCTCGATCCACAGCCGCGCGACCATTCCCGAGTAGTAGCTGGTCCCGCAGGCGAGCACGCGCACCTCGTTGACGCCGCCGAGGATCTCTTCTGCCGCGGCGCCGAACAGCTCGGGACCGATGCCGCCGACGCTTTCCAGCGTGTCGGCGATCGCGCGCGGCTGCTCGAAGATTTCCTTCTGCATGAAATGGCTGTATGGGCCGAGCTCGACCGCGTCGCCCAAGGCCTTGACTGTCACCACGTCGCGCGCGACGCGTACGCCGACGGCATCGAAGATCGCATAGCCGTCGCGTCCGATGTCGGCGATGTCGCCTTCCTCGAGATAAACGACGCGCCGGGTGACCGGCGCCAGCGCGCTCGCGTCGGAGGCGAGGAAGTGATCGCGCTCGCCGATGCCGACCAGCAGCGGACTGCCGGCTCGCGCGCCGACGACGCGACCCGGCTCGCGCGTGGTCATCGCGGCGATCGCGTAGGCGCCGTGGAACTCAGCGACCGCCTTGGTCACCGCAGCGAGCAGGTCGCCGTCGTAATACGCGTGGATAAGATGCGCAATGACCTCGGTGTCGGTCTGGGTGACAAACGCGTATCCCTGCTGCTGCAACCGTGCGCGCAGCGGCTCGAAGTTCTCGATGATCCCGTTGTGCACGACCGCGATCTCGCCGCTGCTGACGTGCGGATGCGCGTTGGCCGAGGTCGGCGCGCCGTGCGTCGCCCAACGCGTATGCGAGATGCCGGTGTTGCCGCTGATCTGCGTCGCGTTCGCCTGCGCGGCGAGATCGGCGACGCGCGCGGTGCTGACCAGGCGATGCAAGCCGCCATTGATGACAGCGAGCCCGGTCGAGTCGTACCCCCGGTACTCGAGCCGGCGGATGCCTTCGATCAGAATCGGAACGACGTTATCGCGCGCGACCGCGCCGACGATGCCGCACATGGCTCAGTGTCCTGTTCCGTAAGTTCCGAAGATAAAGGAGCGGATGAAATCGGGCGCCAGGCAAGGCGCGTGGCCGAAAGGGTACCCCTTGGTACGGTGAGGCCGCGCAACGCCGCATGGCACACGATTTCGTCGCGAACTATCGAGTGAATTTGCGGAACAGGACACTTTAGTCCTTAG
>JBDTNP010000279.1:0-4620 GCA_039933695.1 Betaproteobacteria bacterium
AGAGCGGAATCGATACCAGATAAGGCACGACAATGGCGAAAGCCGCGCGCAGATCGGCGATGCCGGCGCGGATGCGATCGGGGTGCGCTACCGGCGAGGCGAGGTGCAAGCTCATTGCCCCCGACGGCTTGAGGCGCGCGGCGCAGGCGCGGTAGAAATCGGCGTCGTACAACGGCGCCGAAGGTCCGCCCGGGTCTGTCAGATCGAGGACAATCAGGTCGTAGGTCTCGGCGGAAGCGCGGATAAATGCCAGTCCGTCTTCGACCCGCAGCGACAGCCGCGGATCGGAAAACGCGCCCCGGTGGACTTTCGCCAGATATTTGCGCGCGATGTCGACGACGGCAAGGTCGATCTCGACCAGGGCCACCGACTTGATCGTCGGATACTTGAGCAATTCCTCGGCCGACCCGCCATCGCCGCCGCCGATGATCAAGGCAGTCGTCGGCGACGGGTGCGCGATCGCGGCGACGTGAACGAGATTCTCGTGGTAGTAGAACTCGTCCTTTTCCGACGTCATAAAGTGGCCGTCGAGCCGAAACAGCGTTCCGAACGAGGCGGTATCGTGCACCTCGACCGCCTGGAACGGCGACTGAAAGTGCTCGAACTCGCGCGTCGAGCGGACGAAAAAGCCCGTATCGTCGGTCAGATATTCGGTCAGCACGCCGGGCAACAGGTCCGAGGGCTTTTCCTCAGGCATCGCTCCCGCCGCGGTGAATAGCCTGGAATTTCGTGCGCTGCGGCCGCATTGCGTCCTGCATCGCGCGGAACAGCTTTTCGGCTTTGGCCGTGTTGTCGGTCGTATAGTTGCAGACGTAGACGTCGATGGTGACGAAGCCGTGCTCGGGCCAGGTGTGGATCGCCAGATGCGATTCAGCCAGGAGCACGGTCCCGGTCACGCCCTGCGGCTCGAACTGATGGAAGCTGTCGCCGACGACCGTCATCGCGGAGGCTTCGGCCAGGCGCACGCACAGAGCGCGCAGCGACGCGGAGCGCGTCATTTCCGGCGCGTCGGCCGAGCAGCCGTACCATTCTCCGAGCAGGTGGATGCCTTCCATCGCGTTCTCCAGGCGCGGCTTCGCGATTCGACGCGTTGCGAAGACGCTAAACTCTCTATTATTGCCCAAAATCAGCGCTTGGGCGATAATTTTACCGCTTTGCCGCAGCGTTCCACACCCGGTGCGTTCGCCGGTCCCAGCGCTTCCGATTCCGCTCCCAAAAAGGCCATGACCGCATCGCTTTCCGTGCCGCATCCGGCTTCAAAGACGCATAAGCCGGCGCCCGACACGCGTTTGCTGGCCAACGCGATTCGCGCGCTGGCGATGGACGCGGTGCAGGCCGCCAACTCTGGCCATCCCGGCATGCCGATGGGCATGGCGGAAATCGCCGTCGCTCTGTGGAATCGCCACCTGCGCCACAATCCGGCGAATCCGCATTGGCCCGATCGCGATCGCTTCGTCCTGTCCAACGGCCACGGCTCGATGCTGCAATACGCGCTGCTGCACCTGACCGGCTACGCGCTTCCGCTCGACGAGCTCAAGCATTTCCGCCAGCTTGGCTCGGCCACACCCGGGCATCCTGAGCTGGGCGTCACTCCCGGCGTCGAGACGACGACCGGGCCGCTCGGCCAGGGAATCGCCAATGCGGTGGGCATGGCGCTCGCCGAAAGGCTGCTCGCGACCGAGTTCAACCGTCCGGGCCACACGATCGTCGACCACCGGACCTACGTGTTCGCCGGCGACGGCTGCATGATGGAGGGCATCTCGCACGAGGCCTGCTCGCTCGCCGGCACGCTGGGCCTGTCCAAGCTCGTCTGCTTTTACGACGACAACGGTATCTCGATCGATGGCAAGGTCGCCGGCTGGTTCACCGACGACACCCCGAAGCGCTTCGCCGCGTACGGCTGGCATGTCGTCGCCGACGTCGACGGCCACGATGTCGACGCCGTCGACGCGGCGATACGCTCCGCTCACACGGCGACCGACGGCCCGACGCTGATCTGCTGCAAGACGATCATTGGCCGCGGCTCGCCGAATCGCGCCGGAACCGACCTCGCGCACGGACAGGCGCTGGGGGAAAAGGAAGTTGCTCTGACGCGGGAGGCGATCGGCTGGAGCTATCCGCCTTTCGAGATTCCGCAGGCGGCCTACGACGGCTGGAACGCCCGGGAGTGCGGAGAGTTGCTCGAGTCGGACTGGAACACCCGGTTTGCAGCGTACGAGGTCGCCTACCCCGCACTGGCGGCCGAATTCCGGCGCCGCCTCTCCGGCGATCTTCCGCCGGATTTCGCCGCGCAGGCCGCCGCGTTCGCCGCCCGTCAGAGCGACAAGGCCGAGTCGATCGCGACGCGCAAGGCGTCGCAGCAGGCGATCGAGGCGTTCGCGCCGCTGCTGCCCGAAATGATCGGCGGCGCCGCCGACTTGACCGGCTCGGTGTTCACCAACTGGTCGGGCAGCAAGGCGGTGAGCGCGCATTCTCCGGGCAATTACGTCAATTTCGGCGTGCGCGAGTTCGCGATGACCGCGATCGCCAGCGGCCTCACGCTGCATGGCGGATTCATCCCGTACGTCGGCACATTCCTCACTTTCTCCGACTATGCGCGAAACGCCGTGCGCATGGCCGCGCTGATGCGGATCCGCACCATCCTCGTTTACACGCACGACTCGATCGGCCTCGGCGAGGACGGACCGACGCACCAGTCGATCGAGCATGCTGCCGCACTGCGGCTGATCCCGCAGCTCGATGTCTGGCGCCCCTGCGATACCGTCGAGACGGCGCTCGCGTGGACGGCGGCGCTCGAGCACCGGCACGGCCCGAGCTGCCTGCTGCTGACGAGGCAGAATGTCGCGTTCAATCCGCGCCGCACCGACCAGATCACGGCGATCCGCCGCGGCGCCTACGTCCTGGTCGACGCCGAGGCCGCGCGCGCGACGATCATCGCCACCGGCTCCGAGGTGGCGCTCGCCGTCGGCGCGCAAAAGGCGCTGGCCGAAGCCGGCGTGCCGGTGCGGGTCGTATCGATGCCGTGCTGCAGCGTGTTCGATCGCCAGGACGCCGCTTATCGCGAGGCCGTGCTGCCGCGCGGCCTGCCGCGCGTCGCCGTCGAGGCCGGCGTCACCGACTACTGGCGCAAATACGTCGGCGCCATCGACGACGCTGCCGCCGCCGTCGTCGGCATCGACCGCTTCGGCGAATCGGCGCCGGCGGCGGTGCTGTTCAAGCATTTCGGCTTTACCGTCGATCATGTCGTCGCCGCAGTCCGCAGCGTCCTTGGGTGACGCGCCCGGCATCGTCATCCGCCGCGCCGCGCCGCGCGACGCCGAGGCGATCGCGCGCGTCCGCATCGACGGCTGGCGCACGTCGTATCGCGGCCTGATTCCCGCTGCGTACCTCGACGGCATGCAGGTCGACGCCAGCACGGCGCTGTGGGACAAGATTCTCACCGCGGGCCCGAACCCGGCCAGCGTCTTTGTCGCGACCCACGGCGACGAGGTCGTCGGCTTCGCCGCGGCCAACATGCTCGCCGAACCCCGTTACGGACTCAACGCGGAGCTTACTGCCGTGTATCTGCGGCGCGAATTCCAGCGCGTCGGTCTCGGGCGGCGCCTGATCGCGGCCGTCGTCGATGCGCAGCGTGCGCTCGGCGCGACCGGCATGATCGTCTGGGTCATTGCCGGCAACAAGCCGGCGCGGGCATTCTACGAAGCGCTGGGCGCGGAGCTCCTGGTCGAGCAGGCGTTCCAATGGGACGGGATGGACTTGCTGGAAGCGGGCTACGGCTGGCGCGATCTCACCGCGCTGGCGGCGGCTTGCGGCGCCGGACAGATATTGCCCGAAACCGAATCGACAAAAGAAAACAGGAGAGCAGGATGATGATCAAGGTTGCCATCAACGGCTACGGACGCATCGGTCGCAACATACTTCGCGCGCACTATGAAACCGGGCGCAAGCATCCGCTGGCCATCGTCGCGATCAATGATCTGGGCAGCCCCGAGACCAATGCGCATCTGACCCGGCACGATACCGTGCACGGCAAGTTTCCGGGCAAGGTCGAGGTCGACGGCGACGCGATGGTCGTCAACGGCGACCGCATCAAGGTCTTCGCGCAGCGCAACCCGGCCGAGCTGCCATGGAATGCGCTCGGCGTCGACGTCGTGCTCGAATGCACGGGACTTTTCACGACCAAGGAAAAGGCCTCGGCGCACCTCAAGGGCGGGGCGAAAAAAGTGATCATCTCGGCGCCCGGCGGCAAGGACGTCGACGCGACGATCGTCTATGGCGTCAATCACCAGTCGCTGAAAGCGGCGCACACGGTGATCTCGAACGCCTCGTGCACGACCAATTGCCTCGCTCCGCTGGTCAAGCCGCTGCACGACAAGATCGGCGTCGTCAGCGGGCTGATGACGACCGTGCACTCCTACACCAACGACCAGGTGCTGACCGACGTCTATCACGAGGACCTGCGGCGGGCTCGCTCGGCGACGATTAGCATGATTCCGACCAAAACCGGCGCCGCGGCCGCCGTCGGGCTGGTGCTGCCCGAGCTCAACGGCAAGCTCGACGGTTATGCGATCCGGGTGCCGACGATCAACGTCTCGATCGTCGACCTGTCGTTCATCGCCG
>JBDTNP010000280.1:0-11636 GCA_039933695.1 Betaproteobacteria bacterium
TCTCGCTGTTCCTGCGCAAGGCCTTCATCAAGGCGGGCGGCTATTCCGACGACGCCCTCGAGCGTCCGATCGTCGGCATCACCAACACCTACAGCGACTTCAATCCGTGCCACGCGACGGTGCCGCAGCTCGTTGCCGCGGTCAAGCGCGGCGTCATGCTGGCCGGCGGGTTGCCGATGGAATTTCCGACGATCTCGCTGCACGAGTCGTTCGCGTGGCCGACCAGCATGTATCTGCGCAATCTGATGGCGCTGGACACCGAGGAAATGATTCGTGCCCAGCCGGTCGACGCGGTCGTGCTGATCGGCGGCTGCGACAAGACGATACCGGCGCAGCTGATGGCGGCGGCGTCGGCGAACATTCCGGCAATCGTGGTTCCGACCGGCCCGATGCTGACCCGCACGCATCAGGGGGAACGGCTCGGCGCGTGCACCGATTGCCGGCGCTACTGGGGGCGATTCCGTGCCGGCGAAATCGATCAGGACGAGATCGACGCAGTCAACGCGCGACTCGCCCCGACCGCCGGCACCTGCATGGTGATGGGAACGGCCAGCACGATGGCATGCATTACCGAAGCGATGGGGATGAGCCTGCCGATGGCTGCGACGATACCCGCGGTCCATGCCGAGCGTTTGCGGCTCGCTGAAGCTTGCGGGACCTGCGCCGCGGCGCTGGCCCGGAGCGGCCCGCGTCCCGACGCGATCCTGTCGGCCAAGGCATTCAGCAACGCGCTGGTCGTGCTGCATGCGATCGGCGGCTCGACCAATGCGCTGATCCACCTGACCGCCATCGCGGCGCGACGCGGCATCGAAATCGATCTCGACGCCTTCGATGCGCTCGGACGCAGGGTTCCCGTCCTGGTCGACCTGAAGCCTTCGGGGCTGCATTACATGGAGCACCTGCACGAGGCCGGGGGCTTGAGCGCGGTGCTGCGCGAGCTTCGGCCGCTGCTGCATCTGGATGCGCCGACGGTGTCGGGCAAAACACTCGGCGAAGTCATCGCGGCCGCCGAAATCGTCCCGGCGCAGCAAGTCGTGCGGCGCTTCGACAATCCCTTGCATCCGGGCGGAGCGATCGCGGTGCTCAGGGGAAATCTTGCCCCGGGGGGCGCGGTGATCAAGCATGCGTCGGCGACCGAGGCGCTGCTTTCGCATCGCGGCCGCGCTGTTGTATTCGACTCGCTCGACGATCTCGCCGCCCGGATCGACGCCGCCGACCTCGATGTCGCGGCCGACGACGTCCTGGTGCTGCGCAACGCGGGGCCGCGCGGCGCGCCGGGGATGCCGGAGGCCGGCTACATCCCGATTCCGTTGAAGCTCGCACGGCAGGGCGTCAAGGACATGGTGCGCATCTCGGATGCGCGGATGAGCGGCACCGCCTTCGGCACGATCGTGTTGCACGTCACGCCCGAAGCCGCGGCCGGCGGACCGCTCGCGCTGGTCGAAACCGGCGACACGATCGAGCTCGACGTCGGGCAGCGCAGGCTCCAGCTATGCGTCGAAGCCGGCGAGCTCGAGCGGCGCCGGGCACGGTTGCCCGCGCCAATGGCAAGCGACTTTGCCGCCGGTTATCGCCGTCTTTATGTCGAGCATGTGCTGCAGGCGGATGCCGGTTGCGATTTCGACTTCATGCGTGCCGACAAGATGACGGGGACGGCACCGGTCCAGGCGCCGTGATCGCGGGCCGCGCCGTCGAGGGATGCGGCCTAAGGCGTCGGATACAAATCCAGCATCGCCTCGAATAGCTCCGGCTCGTCCCATGGCACGTCGACCGGATAGTCGCGCAACCACTTGCTTTCCGGATCGCGCAGCCATTCCTGCGGAAACGAAACGCAGATGTGCTCTTCGCCCTCGTCGAGATCGGTGCGTCCGGCGTAAGGCAGATCATGCATCGCCGCGTGGAGCGCCGCGCAATGATCGACGCCGAACTCGCTGCCACGATGGGCGCCGCCGAGCAGGCGGCGGTTGATCTCGAGCAGACGGAAGTCTCCGCTTTCCGCAACGACACCCTGCAGCGAAAAGAGACCGCTGATGCCGAATCCCCGGGCAAGCCGGGCCGCGACGTCTTGCAGCGCGTCGCTGCGAAAATACCGGTTGACGCCGGTCTGACGCCCACGGCTCGCCTGGTCGTGGATTCGCTCGCCGGCGAATCCGGCCAAAAGCTCGCCTTTCCACGCCACCGACTGGTAGGACCGCAGCTGACCGCGGACCTGGGCCTGGACCAGCAGCGCCTCGCGCGTAGCGGCCCGACCGTCTGCCGGGACCGGCGAAAGTGCGGCGATCGCACCGGCGAGCTCGCTGTGCTTGCCGACGGTAACGCCATCACTCGAACGGCGGTTTTTGAGCACGATCGGATAGTCGTGCGCGGCGCCGAACGACTGCGCGCCGGCAAGATCGCTGACGATCGCGTGCGCCGGTACGCCGATGCCGAGCGCGGCGGCGGCCGCCGGAAGCAAAGTCGGATCGACACTGGCTGCGTAGTGCGCCGGGTCTCCGAGCGAGTCCGCGATCAGCGTCGCGAGCTCGCGATGCAGCGCCGGCTGCAATCCTTCGGGCGGCGACGTTGCGAGCCGCTGCAACAAGGTAAAAGCATTATCGTCGCAAGGGACGACCAGCCGCGCCTCCGTCGCCTTGGCGCTTGCCGCAAACGCCTGCACCCACGCGTCCGGTGTCGCCTTTTCCGGAAGATAGGCGATCTTGGCGACGAAGCCGCTCTTTTCCGCCAGCGATCCCGGCGGTGTCAGCAACGTCACTTCGAACCCCGCATGCGCCAGCGCGCGCGGCATCCGCGCCGCGCCGACCCAGCGCAGCGCGGTGAGGACCAAGAGGACCGGAGTGGCCATGGGCACGAAGTCTAGCCGCTTCCATCCGGTCACGCACTACTGAGCTCTGCGCGCCGGTATCTTCGGGACCTCTGGGGACTCCTTACACAGCGCCGGCGATGCCGTAGAATCCTGTCGAAAGCGTCAACCGCTTCGATCGACCCGCCCGATGCAATCCTTCCCGCATCTTTCGCTGATCGTTGCCACGCTGGGCCGCGAGGCGGAGCTCGTCCGCTGCCTGGGTAGCCTAGCCGCCCAGACCAGCCGCGATTTCGAAGTCGTCGTCGTCGATCAGAATGCCGACGATCGCGTTGCCGCGCTGCTCGATCGCGAACGGGTGCCGTTTCCGCTTACCCATGTGCGTGCGCCGCCGGGATTGTCGCGCGCTCGCAATGTCGGCCTGCGTCTGGCGCGCGGGAATATCGTCGGCTTTCCGGATGACGATTGCTGGTACGACGTCGACATCGTCGCGCGGGTTTTGCGATTTTTCGTCGAGCAGCCTAGCGCGAACGGCTTGAGCGGCGGCGGCGCGGCGGGCGCCGGCGGCGCGCCGCGCGGACGTTTTGGGCGCGGCGCGCGGTGGGTTACCGCGGCGCGCGCGTGGACGCAGGGGATGTCGAGCGCGATATTTTTGCGGCGGGATCTGATCGCCGCGGTGGGTCCGTTCGACGAAGCGCTGGGCGTCGGTTCGGGCACACCCTGGCCCGCAGCCGAGGAGACCGACTATCTGCTGCGCGCGGTCGCCCGGGGCGCCCGCATCTGGTACGACCCGCGTTTCGCGGTCCATCACCCGGGGAGCCCGGATCAGCCTCAACAGAAAATTATCGATCGTGGCCGCCGCTACGGGCGGGCAATGGGCTACGTACTGGCCAAGCATCGGCGCAGCAGGATCGAGATCGCCTATCACGTCGCCCGCGCCGCGACCGGCGCGATGCTGGCGCTGGTGCGCGCGCGTTGGGGCGAGGCGCGCCTGCACGCCGCCATTGCGCGCGGGCGAATCCGCGGATGGCGCGACGGCGTCGCCGCACGCGAAAACACGCTGCCCGGCGCGTCGCATGAAGGCGAGGCGTCCGGGGTGAAGCAGCCGGTATGAGTGCCAGGGTGCTGGTGATGGGATTCGACGCCTGCGAGGCGTCGCTGGTGCAGCGCTGGGCCGCCGAAGGCAAGCTGCCGAACTTCGCCGCCCTTGCGCGTGCGAGCCGGACGTTCCAGCTCGGCAATCCAATGGAAACCTTGCCGGGCGCGATCTGGCCGGAAATCAACACCGGCTGCTCGAGCGGCAAGATGGGCCACTTCTACATCCCGAATCAGCTGCACACCGGCGAAGCGGTGCTGCGCGCGGTCAAGCCCGACGACATCGATCCGGAGTTCTATTACTGGACGCAGGCAAGCCGCGCCGGCAAGCGCGTGGCCGTCATCGATCCGGTGCAAGCCGTCGCCGCGAGCGGCATCGACGGCGTGCAGCTGATCGAATGGGGCTTGCACGATCGCACGTTCGAGATCTCCAGCGAACCGCCGCAACTGCTCGAACACATTCGCGCGACCTATGGCGACCATCCGATCCGAAGCTGCGACCTGCACGGACAGACGCCCGCAGGCTATCGCCGCTTGTTGCAGGGGCTGCTCCACGGCGTGCGTGCCAAGGCGCAGTTCAGTTCGGACATCCTGGCACGCGAAGCCTGGGATTTGTTCAGCGTCACCTATTCGGAAAGCCACTGCGCCGGCCATCAGTTCTGGCACTTCATCGATCCGCGGCACCCTTGGCATGATCCGAGCGCGCCGGGCGAGTTCCAGCATGCGTTGCTTAATGTCTATAAGGCGATCGACGACGCGCTGCCGGCGACGCTCGCTTCGGCGGGATCCGACGCCAGCGTCTTCGCGATATTCAGCCACGGCATCGACCTGTACTACGACGGTCCGCAACTGCTGCCCGAAGTGCTGGTGCGCCTGGGTCTCGCGGGCGGCAGCCTCGGGGCTGCGGGCGGATGGCTTCGTCGCCTTCGCACCCGGGTGACCTATCTTCCACGACCGGTCAAGGCGGTGATCAAGCGGCTCGCGCGTACGCGCGCGCTGGCTGCGCCGGCCGCGGCCGCCGGCTGCGCGCTCGATCCGTTCGCCTCGCCGAAGACGCGCGCGGCATTCGTCAACAACAACCGTTGCGGCGGCATCAGGATCAATCTCCGCGGCAGAGAGCCTTTCGGCAGCGTGGAGCCGGGTCCGGAAGCCGCCGCGCTGCTGCAGATGCTGCGGCGCGAGCTGCTGGCGCTGCGTGATCCAAAGTCGGGCGAAGCGATCATCGTGCGCGTGCAGACGTCGAGCGAAGCGTTCGGCCTCGACCATCACCCGGACCTGCCCGATCTGATCTGCGTGTTTCGTACGGACCTCGGCATGCTCGAGCGCTGCGAATCGCCGGCGGTCGGCCGCGTCCATGCCCCGGTCTACCATCCGCATGCGCCGCGCAGCGGCGATCACACGGTCAATTCGCAGCTATGGGCGAGCGGACCGGGGGTTGTCGGCACGCGAGAGATGGGACGCGGCAACGTGCTGGACATCGCCCCGACGATACTCGCCGCGCTCGGCGTTGCGCTGCCCGATTGGCTCGACGGCCGACCGCTGCCTGTGTCTGCCGCCGCCCAAGAGCTGGGGCTTGCGCACGATGGCTTGGCGCCGTCCGCGTTGTCTGCCGCCGACTAGGGTCTGAACAGCGCCTAGCGCGGACCGGCCGCGTCGTTGGCGCGGCCCTCGGCCAGTGCGTGCCTGGCGCGAATTCCCAGGTCACCCGGCGCCAGCGTCTCGGCACGGGCATAGTGTGCGGCGCTCTGGTCGTAGATGCCCAGGCGAAACGCGCACAGTCCCAGCGCCGCGTGCGCATTGGCGCCGAATATCGACCGGTCGAACGCCATCGGCCCGTCGCCCAGCGCGTCGGGATCGATCGCCGCGAGCCGGGCAAACAGCGGCATCGCCTCGCCGTATCGCGCCGCGTCGACCAGCGTACGCGCGCGCAGCCACAGCAGCGCGTAATTGTCGGGAAAGCGCCGCCGCGCCTCGTCGAGAAGCTCGGTCGCATCGCGCCGCCGATCGAGCAGAAAATTGGCCAGGTGCAGATACGGCAGATCGTCGGCTGCCGTCGTCGACGCTCGCGAACGAACGACGTCGAGGCCGCGTCGCCACGCTTGCTCGGCGCCTTCGGCGTCGCCGAGGCCAAGCAAGCTTGCGCCAAGATGCGCCCAGCTGTAGACGTGCGTCGGGTCGTCCGTCAGGCGCTTCTCCAGCAACGGCAGGTTGCGCGAGTGCTTATGCCGGATGTCGCCGTCGTACCCGTCGTGCTCGAGAGCGATCGGGCTGGCGCCGACGCGCGCTCCCTCGCGCGCGACCAGCTCGTCCAGCGCGGGAATCAGCGATTCATGGATGACGCCGCGAAAGCGCAGCTCGGCGCGGTTGCGGAAGATCCGGTGCTCGCGATAGCGCGTGAATCCGCTCTGCGGGCGAAACAGCACCGTGTAGCACGCGTGATCGCGAGCCGCGAGCAAGCGTTCCGCCTCGGCCCGGTCGAACTCGACGAGGCGCTCGTCGGCATCGATATACAGTACCCATTCCCCGAGCGAAGCGTCGACGGCGGCGTTGCGCGCGGCCGCAAAATCATCGGTCCATCGGAATTGAAGCAGTCGGGCGCCGAGGTCGCCGGCGATTTCGCGCGAACGGTCGGTCGATCCGGTATCGACCACGACGATCTCGTCGACCCGGCCGACAAGTGAGCGCAGGCAGGCTTCGAGAAAGCGCTCCTCGTCGCGAACGATCAGCGCCGCGGAAAGCAGCGGGCGCGGCAACGCCGGGGACTTCGTTGCGGTGCGACTAGCGGCGGCGGCGGCGCAGCAGCAGCGCGCCGGCGGCGGCGATCATCCCGGCCAGCGCGGCAAGGCTCCATCCGGAGCTCGCCGGGACCGACACGGCCTGATTCGACACCTGCGCCTGCGCTTGTCCATCGAGGCTTTCCAGCGTGAACGATGCGACGACAGGCGCCGTGTATACCGCGGCGCCGACGAGGATTTTGCGCAGCGCATCGCGGCGTCCGGGTTCAACGCGTTGGAGAAAGCGTTCGAGGGAAGGATTCGTGCTCATCGTATGGCCTCGCCGGTTGGTGCCCGCACACACTCTACACAACAACGCCACGCTCGTACAGCAGTGAGCCCTCAGCCTGCTCGCGCCGCGATCAGCAGGCCCTGATCGAGCAGTGTCGTGAGGCAGGTCTCGACTTCGCCGGTCGGCGGTGCGGCGAGGTCGAAGGCCGCAGCGAGCAGGTCGGGAAGCTCGGCGGCGGGCAAGCTGCCGTCACAACTTTCGAGCAGCAGCGCCGCGGTCGGGTTCAGATAGTGCAGTCGGTCGCGACCCGGGTCGTAAACGACCACGCCGTCCGGCGCCTCGCGAATTTCGATGCCGGGCGCCCGCTCGAGGCAGATGTTCCAGTCCATCGCGGCGGGCGCTAGCGCACGAGCAGGACGGAAAGCTCGCTTGCCGCCGCTTGCAGCGGCGCCAGGAACCGCGCCTGCATTTCGGCCACCGACACGCGCGCCGACTGCGTTCCGACGTTGATCGCGGCGACGCAGCGCGCTGCCGCATCCTTCACCGGGACGGCGATCGAGCGCAGGCCGAGCTCGAGCTCCTGGTCGACGATCGCGTAGCCGTCGCGTCTGACCTCGGCCAGCACGCGCTTCAATTCGGCGGTGGTGGACACGGTGCGGTTGGTCAATCGCGTCAGCTTGACGCGCGACAGGTACTGGTCGAGTTGCGCCGGCGGCAGGTCGGCGAGCAGCACGCGGCCCATCGACGTGCAGTACGCCGGCAGGCGGCTGCCCAGCCCGAGGTCGATCGACATCAGCCGCGTCGTCGTCGATGAGCGCGCGATGTACAGAATTTCGTCGCCTTCCAGCACCGCCATCGAGCTCGATTCGTGCAATTCGTCGCTGATCTGATCGAGCAGCGGCTGCACCGCGGCCGCCAGCGGCGTCGATGACAGGTAGGCATGACCCAGCGCAAGGATCCGGGGCCGGAGCGCATAGGTCCTTCCGTCTTCGGTGCCGACATAGCCCAGCTTGCCCAGCGTGTACAGGCAGCGGCGCACGGCAGCGCGCGGAATGTCGGTGCGATGGCTCAACTGGGCGATCGTCAGCTCGCGTCGCTGCTGCGAAAAGGCACGGATCACCGCCAAGCCGCGCGCGAGCGAGCTCATGAAATTGGGGTCGCCGGTCAGTGCCTCGATCTCGGACGCCGGCGTGACCGTGGCAGCAATCGGCGCGACAATGCCCGGGTCGCCGTCGGTGGTGCGGCGGCCCGCGACAGGAGCGGTGTGGGGTTTGGCGGCTCGCGGCATGCGTCGGTCTCCAGCAGCAGAGGCGATTCATACTAGCAGATGGGCGGTAACCGCACAATAATGCGATTATCGCCCTTGACCGATCGAGGCAGGGCCGCGTAGACTTTGTTCGTTCACCGCACGATTGTGCGATTATCGCACAATCGAGTTTCACAGTGCCAGGGCGACCCCCAATCGCGGAAGCGGAGCTTGGAATGATCGACAAAACCGTGGCATCGCTGTCTGCCGCCGTCGCCGACGTGCACGATGGCGCGACGGTGATGATCGGCGGCTTCGGAACGGCAGGCATGCCGTCGGAGCTGATCGACGCGCTGATTGCGCAGGGCGCCCGCGAGCTGACGATCGTCAACAACAACGCCGGCAATGGCGAAGTTGGCCTGGCCGCTTTGCTCAACGCCAGGCGCGTACGCAAGATCATCTGCTCGTTCCCGCGCCAGACCGATTCGTACGTGTTCGATGCGTTATTCCACGCGGGCGAGATCGAGCTCGAACTGGTGCCGCAGGGCAACCTCGCCGAGCGCATACGCGCGGCAGGCGCCGGCATAGGCGCGTTTTATACGCCGACGGCGTACGGTACGCCGCTCGCCGAAGGCAAGGAGGCGCGGTTGATCGATGGTCGCGGCTATGTGCTCGAATATCCGATCGCCGCGGATTTTGCGCTGATCAAGGCCGAGAAGGGCGACCGCTGGGGCAACCTCGTCTATCGCAAGACCGCGCGAAACTTCGGGCCGATCATGGCATCCGCGGCCAAATGCGCGATCGCGCAGGTGCGCGAGATCGTGCCGCTGGGCACGCTCGATCCCGAAGTCATCGTCACGCCCGGCATATTCGTGCAGCGAGTCGTCGCGGTCGATGTGGCCACGCAGCGCGCACAGCCGCAGGCGGCAGCTTGAGGACGAAACGATGAAACGGTTCAGCCGCGACCAGCTGTCCGCGCGGGTCGCACGCGACATTCCCGAAGGGGCGTATGTCAACCTGGGGATCGGCCTGCCGACGACGGTCGCCAACCATCTGCCTTCCGACCGGGAAATCTTTCTGCACAGCGAGAACGGGCTGCTGGGCATGGGGCCCGCGCCGGCGCCGGGCTCGGAAGACCCGGACCTGATCAACGCCGGCAAGCAGCCGGTGACCTTGCTGATGGGCGGCGCGTACTTCCATCACGCCGATTCGTTTGCGATGATGCGCGGAGGTCATCTGGACATCTGCGTGCTTGGCGCATTTCAGGTATCGGTTGAAGGCGACCTCGCCAACTGGCACACCGGCGCCAAGGACGCGATTCCCGCCGTCGGCGGTGCGATGGATCTGGCGATCGGCGCCAAGCGCGTATTCGTGATGATGGATCACCAGACCAAGTCCGGCGCATCCAAAATCGTCGAGCGCTGCAGCTACCCGCTGACCGGCGTTCGATGCGTCAATCGCATCTACACCGACCTCGCGGTCATCGATGTGACGCCGGAGGGCCTGCGCGTGGTGGAGATCGTCGACGGACTGGCCTTCGACGAGCTGCAGCGGCTGACCGGCGTGCCATTGACGCTCGCCGGCGCCGATTCGGCTGCGGCGGCCGGGCGCAGCACGGCGACTCTTTCGGAGCGATGATGCTACAGGCATGGATTTGCGACGCGGTGCGCACGCCGATCGGCCGCTACGGCGGGGCGCTCGCTGCGGTTCGCGCCGACGATCTGGGCGCCGTGCCGATCAAGGCCCTGGTCGAGCGCAATGCCGGCGTCGACTGGTCCGCTGTCGACGACGTTGTCTACGGCTGCGCCAACCAGGCCGGCGAGGACAACCGCAACGTGGCCCGGATGTCGCTGTTGCTCGCCGGCCTGCCGGTCGAGGTGCCGGGCACGACGGTCAATCGCCTGTGCGGGTCCAGCATGGACGCGATTGCCGTGGCGGCGCGCGCGATCAAGTCCGGCGAGACGGCGCTGATGATCGCCGGAGGCGTCGAAAGCATGACTCGCGCACCGTTCGTAAGCGCAAAGGCCGACGCCGCATTTTCCCGCTCCGCGCACGTTTACGACACGACCATCGGCTGGCGCTTCGTCAATCCGCTGATGAAGTCCCGATACGGCGTCGATTCGATGCCTGAAACCGCGGAGAACGTCGCAGTGGATTTCAAGGTGTCGCGCGCCGACCAGGACGCCTTCGCGCTGCGCAGCCAGCAACGCGCCGCTGCGGCCGTTGCCGCCGGCCGGCTGGCCGAGGAGATCGTGCCGGTGTCGATCGCGCAGAAACGAGGCGATCCGTTGCTGGTGAGCAAGGACGAGCATCCGCGCGCCGACACGACGCTCGAGGCGCTGGCCAGGCTCAAGGGCATCGTCCGGCCGGACGGCACGGTGACTGCGGGCAACGCATCCGGCGTCAACGACGGAGCCTGCGCCTTGCTGCTCGCCTCGGACGCGGCCGTCAAGCAGTACAGCTTGCAGCCGAAGGCGCGCATCGTCGCCGCTGCCGTCGCCGGCGTGGCGCCGCGTATCATGGGATTCGGTCCCGCACCGGCGATGCGCAAGGTGCTCGCGCTGTCGGGGCTGAAGCTGGCCGACATCGACGTCATCGAGCTCAACGAAGCATTTGTATCGCAGGCGCTGGCGGTCTTGCGCGACCACGGCGTTGCGGATGATGCGGCGAATGTGAATCCGAACGGCGGTGCGATCGCGCTCGGTCATCCGCTGGGTGCCAGCGGTGCGAGGCTGGTGACGACGGCGCTGTATCAGCTGCGACGCACCGGCGGGAAGTATGCGTTGTGCACGATGTGCATCGGAGTCGGGCAGGGCATCGCGATGATCATCGAGCGCGCGTGATCGGCCGGCGCGGACGGCACGATTGAATTCTTGACGTCGTCGATCGGCGCATGACGGCCGATCGATCCGGCGTGACCGCAGGAGGAGCGACTGACATGAGCGACGTCGTCGGCTATCGCCGGCCCTATTTCAACACGCAGCCGCCGTATCTCTATCCCGGCTACCGCTCGACGATCAAGCGGGCCCCGGCGCGGCCGCTGGTCCTGTTGCCCCATACGCTGTCCGAGACGACCGGCCCGGTCTTCGGTGCCGATGACGTCGGACCCGCCGATCACGATCTCACCGCAGGGCACCCGGGGCATCCGTTGGGCGAGCGCATCGTCGTTTCGGGACGGCTGCTCGATGAAAACGCCCGGCCGGTGGCGCACGCGCTGATCGAGATGTGGCAGGCAAACGCGTCCGGACGGTATGCACATGCGATCGACGACCACGATGCGCCGCTCGATCTCAATTTCACCGGCTGCGGCCGCGCCCTGACCGATGCCGAGGGCAATTATCGATTCCTGACGATCAAGCCGGGTGCGTATCCCTGGCGCAACCATTACAACGCATGGCGGCCAGCGCACCTTCATTTTTCGCTGTTCGGCGTGGGGCTGGTGCAGCGGCTGGTGACGCAGATGTATTTTCCGGGCGACCCGCTGCTACC
>JBDTNP010000281.1:0-7065 GCA_039933695.1 Betaproteobacteria bacterium
GGTTGGGCGCTCTTGACCACGATCGGCGACGCTGGCCTGCTGGCGGAGGACGAGGCGGCGGCCGTGACCGGAGGCCCGATCGACTCGCTGTGGCGCAGCGAAACCACCAGGTACACGATTGCGGCAGCAGCGGCGAGCGCGACCGCGCCGCCGGCCGAGTACAGAATCTTTGGGCTGACGACGCGGAGACTTCCATGGGCGAGGGCGGTCGAATGGATTTCTACCGGTGGTTCCGTCTCGATCTTTCGAACCTTTGCGTCCTGGTTCGAGCCGGCTCCGCGCAACTTGATTTCCGCGCTTTCCGCTGGTTTATGCCGCGATTGCAGTGCTGTCGCGCGGGCGCGCAGATACGCAGCGATGACCAGCGATACATCCCTGCCGTGCTGGTCCGCCGCGTGGCGCCAGAGAACCCGGTCGATTGTTCCTGCTTCGTACTCTTTGGCCGCGGCGGCAAGGAATTCGTCCGCCGTCGTCATGCGCAGGTCGCGTTGAGAATCGGCCTTGGCCGGCGACTGGTTGGCCCCGGGACGAGCTTCGTCCACCGCAGGCGTCGAGGTTTCGACAGGCTCGAGCGACAGTGTCTTGCTAAGAGGTGAATGGACTCCCATTCATCTGACGACGCAAGGGTCGTGCCAGCCGGTTTGACGCAAACGAGTCGTCGTCTACAGACGAACCCCGGACCTTCAAAACGCCTCCTGGACGGCCAGCCAACAAATCGTCGGCCCCGGTCATCGAGTTGGCGATGGCGCGAACGGGTGCTCTCTTGGCAAAGGCGCCTAGCACGCCGGCGGTCCCGACGCCGATCCCGAGGTCGACGCTGCCCGAGATAATCGGGCTTCTTGCTGAATCATGGGTCACATGTCGTCAGCTCGGCGGCCGGAGTCGGCTATCAAGACCCAGGCGGCCGCCGCGCTCGCCAGCGCGAGTCCGGCGCAGAGCAGCATGATCGCTCGAAAGCCGGTGACGAACGCTTCTGCGATCGCTTGTCTCGCCGAAGCCTTGTCACCGGCATCGATGCCCTCGGGCAGTTCGATGGCGGCCAGTTTGTCTCGCTGCCGCTCAACCGACTCAATCACCTGGGGCGCCGCCGCTGCTCGCTCGAGCTCGCCGTGCAGGACGCGATCGAACATCGAGGTCATGATCAGCCCGAACAAGGCGAGGGAGAGCAGTGAAGCGACGCGGGATGCCGCGTTGTTGATGCCCGACGCGGCGCCGGAAAACTTCGCGTCGACCGAATTCATCACCGTCGTCGTCAGCGGCGCGACACTGATCGACATGCCCAAGCCGAGCACCAACACTGCCGGAAAGAACGTGATCCAGTAGCTGCCGCCGATGCCAGGAAGGGCAAACAGCGCGAAGCCTCCAGCCGCGATCGCCGGGCCGACGACCAGAGGCGCCTTCGCGCCGAAACGGTCGACCAGGCCGCCCGACCATCGCGACAGGACCGACAGCAAAAGGATCAACGGAAGCATCGCGGCGCCGGCGGCGGTCGTCGAGTAGCCCTGCACCTGGATCAGGTTCAGCGGAACGAAAAAGAGGCTTCCACCGAGTGCGCCGTAGAGCAGGAACGTGAGCAGATTCGCCCCGGTGAAGGTGCTCGAGCGGAAAAGTCGCGTCGGCATCAGCGGGGCTTCCTGGCGGATTTCCACCGCGATAAAGGCCGCCAGCGCCGCGACGCCGAGCAGCAGCGGAGCGAGGATCCGCGTTTGCGACCAGTCCGCGTTCGACGATTCGATCAGGCCGTAAACGATTCCGCCCAACCCGAGCGTCACCAGCAGCGCGCCCGGCCAGTCGAGTTTTCCCTGCACCTCGGCGTTGCGGCTTTCGGGCACGTGCCGCAGAGCGATGGCGATGACCGCGGCGGCCAACGGCAGGTTGATGAAAAATACGGCGCGCCACGACACGTGATCGATCAACCAGCCGCCAAGCACGGGCCCGAGTGCGGCGGTAATGGCGGTGGCGCCGGACCAGGTGCCGATGGCCTTCCCGCGATCACGCTCGGCGAACGACGCACTGATGATCGCGAGGCTGCCGGGGACCAGCAGAGCGCCGCCGATGCCCTGCAACGCCCGGGCGAGGACAAGCTCGCGCACGCTTCCGGCGAGTCCGCATCCGAGGGACGAGAAGGCGAACAGCGCCACTCCGAGCAGGAAGACGCGGCGGCGCCCGAAACGGTCGCCGGCCGCGCCGCCGACGAGCAGCAATGCCGCGAGGAATAGCGCATACGCTTCAATCACCCATTGGACGTCGACGAGGCTGGCGTTCAATTGCTGCTGTAGCTGGGGAAGCGCAACATTGACCGCCGTGCCGTCGATGAACGCCATGCTGGAGGCGAAGATTGTCGCTGCCAAGATCCACGGCGCCGCAACCGGTGGACAAGGCGAGTCGCATCGCGAGGCGCGAATGACGCCGGTGTCGGAGGGCGATGCCGGGAAGCCGGTCACGGCGCGCCAGGACCGGGCAAAACGAGCGACCTCATAGCGCTCCCCCATACCGTTCGGTGCGGATCCTTCCCGCGGGCACCGCTTCCAGCACCAGGCTGCTGGTGATCGCTTCGACGAAGGCGTTGGAGCCGCAGACATACACATCGCGCGACGTATGAGCCCAGCGGGTCAATAGCTGGCGCAACAGCGATCGGTCGAGACGCCGGTCGAAGTCGTCCGGGCGATGCCTTGCCCCGCGCGTCGTCGCCGCGATGAAGGTGAAGTTCGGTTCACGCGCCTGGACGTCCAGCAACTCGTCGCGGAAGATCAATTCTGCCCAGCTGCGGGCAGAATAGGCGAGCAACACTTGCGTTTTCGGCTCCGCGGCCGACCAGGCACGCAAGATCGACATCAGCGGCACGACGCCCGAGCCCCCGCCGATCAGCAGAATCGGGCCGCCGTCTTGAGGCCGCCATATGAAGTGGCCGCCGATCGGGCCGCGCACTTCGATCGTATCGCCGGCTCTGGCGACATCGTGGAAGAACAGCGAGACTTCGCCATCGTCGAGGCGCTCGATCGCGAGCTCGATCTCCGCGCTTCCCGGAGCCGACGCGATCGAGTAGCTCCGTTGCGCCTGATAGCCGTCGGGAGCGGTCAGGCGGACATCGACGTGCTGCCCTGCCACATAGGTGTCCAGCGGGACGTTCAGGAATACGCTGATCACGCGCGGCGTCCGCGGCACGATCCGCACGATGACCGCCTGCTGCCAGCGCGACGGTGCAACGGCCGGCGCCTGCGCCGTCACGGGTCGTTGGTGTAGCGCTGCTCGCGCCAGGGATCACCGTACATGTGATAGCCGCGCAGCTCCCAGAAACCCGCTTCGTCGCGGGCCGTGAAGCGCAGACCTTTGATCCACTTCGCGCTCTTCCAGAAATAGAGGTGCGGGACGAGAAGTCTCGCCGGACCGCCATGTTCGGGCTCGAGAGGCGCACTCTCGAAGTGCGTCGCCACCATTGCCTGGCCACCGACCAGATCGGCAACCGGGAGGTTGGTGTCGTAGTCGTCGTGCGATTCGGCGAGCAGAAAAGCGGTCGGCGGCGCGATGCCGGCGGCTTGCAGCAGATCGTCGACGGTGACGCCGCTCCACGTCGTGTCCAGCTTTGACCATTTGGTGACGCAGTGGATGTCGCCGCGCCAGGTCGTCTGCGGCAGGGCTCCGAACTCCGCCCACGTCCAGCTCGCAACAGGCCGCGGGCCGTCGTGGATCGTGAACTTCCAGGCCGCTCGATCGACGCGCGGCGTCGGGCCCTTGGCCAGGACCGGAAAGTCCCTGGTCTCGTATTGTCCCGGCGGCAGCCGTCGCGCGACATCGTCGTCCGGCCGGCGTCCGGAAAATCCGCGCGTGCTCATCGGATTTCTCTTGTCACCCTACTTCGCAAGCGACTTCTCTACCGCGTCAAACAGCGCACTCAAGCCGAAAGATACGTCCTGAATCCTGCCGTTGAGAAGGAACGTCGGAGTTGCGCGGACGCCGCTCTCACGGCCGCTCTGGATGTGCTCTCGCACGCGTTGCAGGTAGACGTGATCGTCCATTTCGAGGTCGTAGCGCCCGAGGTCGAGCTGCAGCCGCTCTGCATACTCGCGCAGCTGCTGCACCTTCAAGTGAGCCTGGTTGGCGAACAGGAGATCATGCATCGGCCAGAACTTGCCCTGGCCGCCCGCGCATTCGGCTGCCTCCGCGGCCTGCAATGCGTGCGGATGGACCTCTTCCAGCGGAAAATTGCGAAAGACAAAGCGGATGCGCCCGGTGAAGCGCTCGAGCAACAGCTTGATCACCGGAGCGGCCTGCTTGCAGTTCGGACATTCGAAATCTCCGTACTCGACAAGCGTGACCGATGAATGCGCCGGACCGATCGCATGATCGGATTGGTTCGGCGGTACGGTCAAGTCGAACGCGTGAGGCCGATCGGTGTGCATGCCAGTAGGTTAACTCAGAACCGCAGCGGGATTCGAGCCGCACGAACAGATTGTCGTCCGCCGGCGGTCGAGAGTCCAGCCGCTGCCCGACGATAGGCCGAGCGAGCGGACAATCCCGACGCGCGATGTCGTCCCCACTTCACGCGGCGACAGCAGCGCGCGTAACCGAAGCCTCGCGAATCGGCAGATTGATCAGCGCGGCCGCGGCAGCCAGCGCCATGTCCGCGTACCACATCCATTGATAACTGCCGGTTTGCGCGATCGCTATGCCGCCGAGATACGCGCCGAGAAATCCCCCGATCTGGTGCGAAAGCAGGGTAAGACCGAACAGCGTAGCCAGATACCGAATCCCGAAAAGCTTGCCCACGATGGCTGCGGTGGGCGGCACGGTGGCCAGCCATGTCAGGCCCAGGCCCACGGCAAAAATGTAAAACGTCCACTCGGTCTTCGGCGCCATCAGGTACCAGCCGATCAGCAGCGCGCGCGAGCCGTACATCAAGGCGAGGATGTATTTGCTGCGGAAGCGCGCGGTGCTCGATCCGGCAATGAGGCTGCCCACGATGTTGGCGAGTCCGATCAGCGCAAGCGACCAGCTGGCAACCGACGGCGGCAGTCCGCAGAGGTTCACTTCGCCCGGCAGATGCGTTACCAGAAACGCGATGTGGAATCCGCAGGTGAAAAACCCGGCGTGCAGCAACAGGTAGCTGCGGTCGCGCATCGCGCGACGGACGGCCTCCCACGGCGCGGACCCGCCGGCGGCCTGGTGGTGCAACGGCGCCGACGGGCTGACCACCCGGGCGAGGGGCAGGGCGCCCAGCGTGATCACCGCGAGCGACCACATCGCACCCATCCATCCCATGGCCTGGATGAACGTTTGCGAGATCGGCGCGAAGACGAATTGCCCGAATGAGCCGCCGGCGTTGATGATGCCTGCCGCCTTGCCGCGCCTGTCCTCGGTCAGTTGGCGCGCTGCGGCGCCGATCAGCACCGAAAAACTGCCGGCACCGGAGCCGATTGCCGACAGCAGACCGAGAGAGACGATTAGTCCGAACCCGGACGTCATGAACGGCGTCAGGGCCGTGCCGATCGAGAGCACGACCAATCCGGCGACTATTACTTTTCCGGGACCATACCGGTCCGCGACCGCGCCGGCCACCGGCTGGATCGCGCCCCACATGAACTGACCGACCGCGAGCGCCAAGCTGATCGTTGTGATGCCGAGCCCCGTCGAGCTGTTCAGCGGCGAGACGAACAGCCCGAGCGATTGCCGCGCGCCCATCGTGACCATCAGGATCGCCGCGGCCGCGAGTGTGATGGTCCACGCGTTGCGCGGGCCTGCTGGATAATCGGTAGCGGCCATGCCTAGACTCTGACGCTCTGGTTCTTGTGCGCGACGCCGAGCTCGGTCGACGCGACGGCGCGCAACTCGCTGCGCAGCGTCGATGCGCGATCCGCGCCCAACGCAGCCTCAAATTGCGTCTGCGCCTCGCTCCACAGCGTCCGCGCAACGCGAAGACGCTCGGCGCCGGCCTTGGTCAGATGGAGCTCCTTGCTGCGGCGATCCGCGGTCCCGTCCTCGATGCTGATGAGGCCGTCACGCTCCAGCGGCAGCATCGTCCGTCCCAGCGTCGTGCGATCCATGACCAGCTCGCGGGCGAGCACGTTGATCGTCAACGGTCCCAAACGCTTCAACCTAGCCAGGATCGAAAGCTGGGTCGTGCGCAACCCGCACGGCGCCAGGCACTGGTCGTAGAACTGCGTGACGTGGCGGGTGGCCTGGCGCAGCGCCAGGCAGTTGCATTCCGGGGACGGGATGGCAGGGTCGGGAGGCATCGCGTTTCCTCAGAGGGCTTGACAATAAGCGTACATGCGCTCATGTTAAGCGTATATACGCCGATGTCAAGTCTCCCTGCGAAATCGCGCTCGCGCTCGAGGCACTCTGATCGAGATCAGACGCGCATTGGCGGGCGCCGGTACGTCGCGGCCAACTTCAGGTCACCGGCTGGCGCCGACCGCAGCTTTATCGCAGATACGCCAGCAGCGGTGAGCCCATCTGGCGTTTGATCAGCGCGTCCTCCGCGGCGCGGGCGTCAGCGGGCTGGAGGTGCTCGAGCCACGTGATCTCGCCGCCGGCCAGCGTCGCGATCGCGACGCCGTCGCGATAGAGCACGCGGTTGTTCAGCAGCGCCGGCACTTTCGCGCCAGGTGCGATCACGCCGACCAGGTTCAAAGGATCCGCGCCGCTGACCGACACCAGCATGCCTGACGTCTCCGCGCGCCGTGTCTCACGCAAGATTGTGATCGCTTCGGGAAGCGCAAATTGCTCGCCCGATGATCCTGCGACAAAGCGCCCGCCGCGGATGTCTCCGCGCGCCTCCAGCCTTCGCAGCACGCGCAACATGTCGCGCCAGGCGGGCAGCCATGCCGCTTCGCGTTGCAACAGCCGCCAGAACACGACGCCATAGCGCCGCAGCAGCGCATGGACGATGTGCTCGACCATATCCTGGTCGGGCTCGTAGTAAGCCCGCTTGGTCGCGGCGCCGAGCGGCGTCCGCTTTACGAGAGACCATCGACCCGCCTCTTCGATGCCGAACAACGGCGAGCGCCGGTGGCGTCTTGTCTTGCCGAGCGGTTTGCGCTTTTCCGACGGCGTCAGCAGCGCCCG
>JBDTNP010000282.1:0-5762 GCA_039933695.1 Betaproteobacteria bacterium
CGAGCAGATGTTTTCGTGCGGCTACGCGGTGACCGGGAGCTGGTCGGACCCGGTAGTGGAGCGCGAAGGCAGGTTCCCCGCGCCGGCGGCGGCCTCGGCAAGCAAGCCGGGACCGGCTCCGCAATGAGCACTGCGGGCGCCGCTGACAGCATGCGCGTGGCCGCGGTGCAAACGGTGTCGGGCAGCAACGTCGATGCCAATCTGGCCGCGGTCGAGCCGCTGATCGTGGCGGCAAAGGAGGGGGGCGCCAAACTTGTCCTGCTGCCCGAATACTTCGGCATTTTCGGGGCGCGCGCCACCGACAAGGTGGATGCGCGCGAGACCGACGGCCACGGTCGGCAGCAGGACTTTCTGTCTCGCGTCGCACGCGAGCAGCAGCTGTGGGTGATCGGGGGCACCGTGCCGATCGCCACCGCCGACCCGGCGCGGGTGCGTAGCGCTTCGCTGGTATTCGATCGGCGCGGGCAGCGGGTGGCGCGCTACGACAAGATCCATCTGTTCGCATTCAGCCAGGGCGACGAGCGCTACGACGAGACGAAAACCATAGAGCCGGGAAGCGCCGGCGTCACCTTCGATTCGCCTGTCGGCCGCGTCGGCCTGTCGGTCTGCTACGACCTGCGCTTCCCTGAGCTTTACCGCGGCTATCGCGACGTGGCGCTGATCGTCGTGCCATCGGCGTTTACCGCGGTGACCGGAGCCGCGCACTGGCACATCTTGCTGAAGGCGCGCGCGATCGAAAACCAGTGCTATGTGCTGGCCGCTGCACAGGGAGGCACGCATGCCAACGGCCGGCGCACCTATGGCCACAGCGTGCTGATCGATCCGTGGGGCACGGTCGTCGCCGAATTGGCCGAGGGCGAAGGCGTCATCGTCGGGGAGATCGACGGCGCGCGAATCGCGCAGGTCCGGCGCGACTTGCCGGCGCTGTCGCATCGCGGGCCGGCCTGAGCGGTTGCGAAGCGGCTTCGCTCAGGCAGGCGCAGCCTTGAGCAGGACCACGACGGCGCCCCCACCACCGCCGTGGCGTGGCGCTTCGCAATAGGCGAGCACTTCATCCCATTGCGACAGCCAGCGGCGGACCTTGCTCTTGAGCACCGGTTCGCGATTCGGGGACGACAAGCCTTTGCCGTGAATGACGCGCACGCAGCGCAAGCCCCGACCGCGTGCATCGAACAGGAAGTCGGCGAGCGCGTCGTGCGCCTCGCTACTGGTCAGGCGGTGCAGATCGAGCTCGCCCTGCACCGACCAGTGACCGCGCCGCAGGCGGACGAGCACGTCGACACCCAGACCCGGACGCAGGAACGTCTGCTGCGCCTCCTGTTCCTGGCCGATTTCCCACGACGACGGGGACGGTTCGGTGCCGAATTTGCTCGCGGCAAGCGCGTCGGCCTCGTCTGCCAGGCGCTTGGCCGGCGTCGGCGCCGGATGCGCCTTGTCGATGCGCGCGCGGTTGCGCGACGGCAGAGGAGCGACGTCGGCGAATGCCTGGCCGAGATCGATGTCGGGATCGGCATTCGCGGCGCGCGCGTTCGCGCGCTTGGCCGGGCTCGCCGCAGCGCGCGCAGCCGGTGCGACTGACGGCTTGCTGCCGGCGCTTTGCAGCAAGGCTTTCAGATCCGACAGCTTGGCCATCGCGCGATCATCCTCGCAGCGTCCGCGGCGAAACCGCGGCACGAACCCGCGGCACGAACCCGCGGCACGAACCCGCGTGCGCGGGCGCCAGGCAAGCGATGCGCGCGCGATATCGACGCCGTCGCTATTCGACCGACAGCGCGGCGGTCTGCGGCACCGGCAGCGGATTATCAAGATATGCTTCGGCGTCCAGTGCCGCCATGCATCCGGTGCCGGCGCTGGTCACGGCTTGGCGATAGACATGGTCGGCGACGTCGCCTGCGGCAAACACGCCGGGGATGCTGGTCGCCGTCGCATTGCCCGAGCTGCCGCCTTTGACGGTGATGTAGCCCTCGACCATCGCCAGCTGTCCTTCGAACAGCTGCGTGTTCGGCGTGTGCCCGATGGCGATGAAAACACCCTGCGCGGCAAGCGCGCGCACCGCGCCGGTTCCGACATGTTTCAGTCGCACCCCTGTGACACCGGACTTGTCGCCGGTGACTTCGTCGAGCGTGTGGTCCCAAAGCACGCGCACGTTGCCGCCGTGCGCGGTTTTGGCCATCAGCTTGTCGACCAGAATCGCCTCGGCGCGAAACTTGTTGCGGCGATGGACCAGGCTTACGTGGCGCGCGATGTTCGACAGATACAACGCTTCCTCGACGGCGGTGTTGCCGCCCCCGACGACGATGACATCCTGTCCCTTGTAGAAAAAGCCGTCGCAAGTGGCGCAGGCTGAAACTCCCTTGCCCATGAAAGCCTGCTCGGAAGGCAGCCCGAGATAGCGCGCCGACGCGCCGGTCGCGATGATAAGCGCATCGCAGGTGTATTCGCCGATATCGCCGACCAATCGCAGCGGACGCTCGCGCAACGCCGCCGTATGGATGTGGTCGAAGATGATCTCGGTGTCGAAGCGCTCGGCGTGCTTCTGAAAGCGCGCCATCAGCTCGGGACCTTGCACGCCGTCGGCATCCGCCGGCCAGTTGTCGACATCGGTCGTTGTCATCAGTTGCCCGCCTTGCGCCAATCCGGTGATCAGCACCGGTTTCAGGTTGGCGCGCGCGGCGTATACTGCCGCGGTAAATCCGGCCGGGCCGGAGCCGAGAATCAACAGGCGATGGTGTTTGGCGGACATGATGCGGTCGATTCGCTGTTTATTCGGGCACGAAACACTCCGCCCGATTCTAACCGATGTTGGGGTAGTGCCCTGAGGCGCAAGCCGTGCCTTTCGCGGCACCGCGCGGTGTATAATGTGCTGCGCTAAGTGCGCGGCACAAATTGATGATTTTCAAGCAAAAAATACACAGGCAACGCCGGGCTGGCACGGCGCCCGAACCGACGCTTTCGCCGCGCCTCGCGGCGCTGGTGCGCGAGTCGTGGTGGCTGCTGGTTGTGGCCATATTCGTCTACCTTGCGCTGATTCTTGCGACCTATGGACGCAGCGATCCGGGCTGGTCGTTTTCGGGGACCGGAGCGGCGATCCACAACAAGGGCGGAGCGGTCGGCGCATGGCTCGCCGATCTGCTGCTGTACTTGTTCGGCATCTCCGCCTGGTGGTGGGTTTTCGCCGGCATCGTGCTTGTGGTGACCGGCTATCGGCATCTGACGCGCTCGATCGACGCCGCCGACCGGCATCATCCTTGGCTCGCCGTACCCGGCTTCGCTCTGGTCCTGCTGTCGAGCGCAGCACTCGAGGCGCTGCGCCTGTATCGCCTGCCCGCGACGTTGCCGCACACGCCCGGCGGCGCGCTCGGCGAGGTGATCGGATCGGGCTTTTCGCGCGCACTCGGATTCAACGGCGGCACGCTGCTGCTGATCGCGCTTTTTGCCATCGGCTGGTCGTTGTTCACCGGCATGTCGTGGCTGCGTCTGATGGAGCGGATCGGCGCCGGCATCGAGCGCATGATCGCATCGCTGCGGCAGCGACGCGATGCGAGGCGCGATCGTGAAATAGGCGCCGTGGCGCTGGAGGAACGCGAGCAATTCGTCGAGGCCGCGCGCGAAAGCATCGAGGATCGCGAACCGGTCGTCGTCGTGCCGGCGATGGTCGACGTGCCGAAATCGGAGCGGGTGGTCAAGGAAAAGCAGAAGCCGCTGTTCCAGGACATGCCCGACTCGCCGCTGCCGCCGCTGGCGCTGCTCGAAGACGCGCCGTCGGCGCAGGAGCAAATCAGCCCCGAGACGCTCGAATTCACCTCGCGCCTGATCGAGCGCAAGCTCGCCGATTTCGGTGTGTCGGTCAAGGTGCTGGCGGCGTACCCGGGGCCGGTGATCACGCGGTTCGAAATCGAGCCCGCGATCGGCGTCAAGGGCGCGCAAATCGTCAATCTGATGAAGGATCTGGCGCGCGCCCTGTCGGTGGTGAGCATAAGGGTGGTCGAAACCATCCCGGGCAAATCGTTCATGGGGCTCGAATTGCCGAACGCCAAGCGGCAGATCGTGCGCCTGGTCGAGCTTCTGTCGTCGACGACCTATAACGATACGGCGAGCCCGTTGTCGCTCGCATTGGGCAAGGACATCGCGGGCAAGCCGGTCATCGTCGATCTCGGCCGCATGCCGCACCTGCTGGTTGCAGGCACGACCGGGTCGGGCAAGTCGGTGGCAGTCAACGCGATGATTCTGTCACTGCTGTACAAGGCCGAGCCGCGGCAGGTTCGTCTGATCCTGATCGATCCGAAGATGCTGGAGCTTTCGGTGTACGAAGGGATTCCGCATCTGCTCGCGCCGGTCGTCACCGACATGAAGCTCGCTGCCAACGCGCTGCACTGGTGCGTCGGCGAAATGGAGCGCCGCTACCGGCTGATGTCGACCTTGGGCGTGCGCAATCTCTCCGGCTACAACGCGCGCGTCGTCGAGGCGAAAAGGTCCGGCAAGCCTTTGACCAATCCATTCACGCTGACGCCGGAAAGCCCGGAACCGATCGAGGAAATGCCGCTGATCGTCGTCGTCATCGACGAGCTGGCCGATCTGATGATGGTCACCGGCAAGAAGATCGAGGAGTTGATCGCCCGCATCGCACAGAAAGCGCGCGCGGCCGGCATCCATCTGATCCTCGCCACGCAGCGCCCATCGGTCGATGTCATCACCGGGCTGATCAAGGCGAACATTCCATCCCGGATCGCGTTCCAGGTGGCGAGCAAGGTCGATTCGCGCACGATCCTCGACCAGATGGGCGCGGAGACGCTGCTCGGACAGGGCGACATGCTGTATCTGCCGCCGGGAACCGGGCACCCGCAGCGCGTGCACGGTGCGTTCGTCGCCGACACCGAGGTGCACCGCGTCGTCGAGCATCTGAAAGCGCAGGGCGGGCCGCAATATCTGGATGGCATTCTCGACTCGGGCGTCAGCGGAAACGGCGACGAAGGCGTGATGATCGACGCGGGCGATGCCGAGGCGGACCCGATGTACGACCAGGCGGTCGCCGTCGTGCTGAAGACGCGCCGGCCGTCGATCTCGCTGGTGCAGCGCCATCTGCGCATTGGCTACAACCGGGCCGCGCGTCTGATCGAGCAGATGGAGCGCGCGGGCCTGGTCTCGGCGATGCAGACCAACGGCAACCGCGACGTGCTGGTCCCTGCGGGCAAAGGCGAAAGCGCATGATCGTCGGATGGCGGTTCGCGGCGACGGTGTGCGTGGCGATGGCGCTTGCCTGTCCCGCGGCGGCGTCGGGGCTCGACCAGCTGAAGAGTTTTTTAAGCGGCGCGAAAACGGGCAAGACGACGTTTCGCCAGGTCGTCACCGGCAAATCGGGGCGCGCACCGCAGGAATCGAGCGGAACGTTCGCCTTCTCGCGACCCGGCAAGTTCCGCTGGACCTACGAAAAGCCGCATGCGCAGACCATCGTCGGCGACGGTCAAAAGCTCTGGATCTACGATCCGGATCTGAACCAGGTGGTCGTCAGGAAGCTCGATCAGGCGCTCGGCGCGACGCCCGCGGCGCTCCTCGCCGGCGACGACTCGCTGGAAAAAAACTTCGAGCTGCGGGACGGCGGAAAAAGCGCCGAGGTGGAATTCGTCGACGCCAGGCCGCGTGCCGCCGACAGCGGTTTCGCCAGCATACGGATCGGCCTGAAGGACAATCTTCCGCGCACGATGGAGCTGCACGACAGCTTTGGCCAGGTGACGCAGTTGTCGTTCGGTGCATTCGAGCGCAAC
>JBDTNP010000283.1:0-4150 GCA_039933695.1 Betaproteobacteria bacterium
CTCGAGAAAGGAATGCCGGGGCTGTCGGCGCCGAAGATCGAAGGCAAGATGAGCCTGCGCGCCTCGGTGACCGGCGAGATCGTGATGGACAACGTGCTGGTTCCGGCCGAGAACATGCTGCCCAATGTGAGCGGCCTCAAGGGACCGTTTGGTTGCCTCAACAAAGCGCGTTACGGCATCGCCTGGGGCGCGCTGGGTGCGGCCGAGTTCTGCTGGCATGCGGCGCGCCAGTATACGATCGACCGCTCGCAGTTCGGGCGGCCGCTCGCCGCGAACCAGCTGATCCAGAAAAAGCTCGCCGACATGCAGACCGAGATCACGCTGGGACTCCAAGGCTGCCTGCGGCTCGGGCGCCTGAAGGACGAGGGCAAGGCGGCGCCGGAAATCACCTCGATCATGAAGCGCAATTCGTGCGGCAAGGCGCTCGACATCGCGCGCATGGCGCGCGACATGCACGGCGGCAATGGCATCGTCGACGAGTTCCACGTGATCCGCCACCTGCTGAACCTCGAGACCGTTAACACCTACGAGGGCACGCACGATGTGCATGCGCTGATCCTCGGCCGGGCGCAGACCGGCATATCGGCTTTCAGCTAGCGATGGCAATCAAGCTGTACAGCTATTTCCGCTCGTCGGCGGCGTACCGGGTGCGGATCGCGCTCCACCTGAAGGGACTGGCGTTCGACTACGCACCGGTCCACCTGCGCAAGGGTGAGCAGCACGAGGATGTATATCGGGCACTGAACCGGCAGGAGCTCGTCCCCACACTGGTCGACGGCGACACGGTGGTTACGCAATCGCTGGCCATTATCGAATACCTGGAAGAGATTCACCCGGAGCCAGCCTTGCTGCCTTCGACGCCGGCCGGGCGCGCCCGGATGCGCGCGATCGCGCTGGCGATCTGCTGCGACATTCATCCGCTGAACAACCTGCGCGTCCTGCGCTACCTAGTGCGCACGCTCAACATAGGCGAGGAGGCCAAGGATGTCTGGTACCGGCACTGGATCGACAAAGGTCTTGCTGCGCTCGAGACGCAGCTCGCGTCGGATGCTGCGACGGGCAAGTTCTGTCACGGCGACGTGCCGACGATGGCCGACATCTGCCTGGTGCCGCAGCTCGCCAATGCACGGCGCGCCAACATTCCGCTCGACGGCTATCCGACGCTGCTGCGCATCGATGCAAGGTGCCGGGCGCTCGACGCCTTCGCTCGCGCCGCACCCGACCGCCAGCCGGACGCGGATTGAGCTCGCGAGGCAAAGCGACAATCATTTCGGGCTGGGCGTCACGTCGCAGCCTCATTCGAATCGGAGTATTCTTGGCAACATGAAGGTGGCAACTGGAAAAGTGGTTGGAGGAAAGGTCGTTCTCGAGGGCGTCTCTCTCGAGGAGGGCACGTCGGTGACGGTTCTTGCCAAAGATGATGCCGGCGCCTTTGAACTCACATCTGAACAAGAGGCGGATTTGCTCCTTTCCATTGCCGAGGCGGACCGCGGAGAAACGGTATCCGCCGAAGAGGTGCTTGCGAAGCTTGGTCGTCGCCACGGCTAGATAGGCAGTGAACGTCCGCGTTACGAAGCGCGCCCAAGCCCAAATTGATAGAGCTGCTCAGTGGTGGGACGAAAATCGCGACGTCGCGCCCGAAGCCTTCGATGAGGATCTCGCGAAGGCTTTCTTGCTTCTGAATGCAGAGCCTTTCGTTGGCGCGCCGCTGTTGCATGGCCGTGCGGGTGTACGGCGTTTGCATCTCGCCAGGATTCGCTACCATCTCTACTATCGAGTCCGCCGTGGTGAGGTTGAAGTACTTGCCCTTTGGCATACGAGTCGCGGTAGCGGCCCGTCTCTGTAGCTCCTCCAACATGACGCTCAACCTGGTGTCCCGTTCCGCAAATTCGCTCGAGAACATCCCGGCACATGTGCTGGTGGCGGCGAAGAATCCGCAAGCCCTCCTCGAAGTCGCATGACTCGTCCTAATGACGGCTGAGCTCTCGGTCAACCCGGACGCGTCGTCGGCTACGCTGACGCCGTTCGGTGCCGGTTAGCCTGATTCGTTCTCAGAAAGCAGAGCGATGAAATACGCCATTCCCGCCTGGGACATTCCTGCCGTGCCGGTGGCCGGCGGCGATCTTGCCTTTCCGGTCCGCCATATCTATTGCGTCGGCCGCAACTATGCCGAGCACGCCAAGGAAATGGGCGGCGACGCGGCGAAGGAGCCGCCGTTCTTTTTCACCAAGCCGGCCGACGCGATCGTGCCGGTGGTGCCGCCCGCGACCGGCGACGTGCACTACCCGGTGGCGACCAAGAACTACCACCACGAGATCGAGCTGGTCGTCGCCATCGGCGCGCGCGGCGCCGGCATCGCTCCCGAGGACGCCGAGAGACTGATCTACGGCTACGCGGTCGGTCTCGACATGACGCGGCGCGATCTGCAAAACGCGATGCGCGAAATCAAGCGTCCGTGGGACATCGGCAAATCCTTCGCGCAGGCGGCGCCGATCGGTCCGATCCACCGCGTCGCCGAAGTCGGACATCCGAAACGAGGCCGCATCGCACTCGAGGTCAACGGCGCGATCCGCCAGCAAGGCGATCTTTCCGACATGATCTGGGACGTGCCGCACATGCTGCACTTCCTGTCGCAATACTACGAATTGCTGCCCGGCGACCTGGTCTTCACCGGCACGCCCGCAGGTGTGGCTGCCGTCGTGGCCGGCGACATGCTGATCGGTAGGATCGAAAGCCTGGGCGAGCTGCGAATACGCATCGTGTGACCATGCTCTCAGCCGACTTCGTCGAGCGCGAATACAACTTGCGCCAAGCCTTTCCCGATCATCCGCAATGGTTCGCGCGATGGTCCGCGGACAGCGCCGCGGCGCGGTCGCACCTCGATTCGCGGCTCGGGATTCGTTACGGCAGCGGACCGAAGCAGACGCTCGACCTGTTTCCGGCAAGATCGCCGCGCGGCGCGCTGCTGTTCATCCACGGCGGCTACTGGCGCGCGCTCGACAAGGACGACCACTCATTCGTCGCGCCCGCGTTCGTCGAGAAGGGCGTCGGCGTTGCGGTCATCAATTACGACCTTTGTCCCGACGTCAGCATCGCGCACATCGTCGAGGAATGCCGGCAGGCGGTGGCGTGGCTGTGGCGCGAAGGCGAAAGCCATGGCGTGCCGGCCGATCGGCTGTTCATCGCCGGGCACTCCGCCGGCGGCCATCTGGTCGCGATGCTCTACGCCACCGACTGGCGGCGCTACGGCGTGCCCCTCGACGCGATTCGCGGCGGGCTGTCGATCAGCGGTGTGTTCGATCTCGAGCCGTTGATCCAGGTTTCGTTCAACGCCGACTGGAAGCTCGATAGCGGCAAGGCGCGAGCGATGAGCCCGATCCATCGTACGGCGGAGGTGCGCGCGCCGCTGCTGCTGGCCGTGGGCGGCGGCGAGACCAGCGAATTCAGCCGGCAATCGTGGCTGCTGTGGGAGCGCTGGCCGGAATGCCGCCCGGCGGCTGCGCACAGCCCGATGGTCATCGCCGGGCGACATCATTACAGCGTCATGTCCGAGCTCGGCGATCGAAAGAGCGAATTGACCGCCGCCACGCTGCAGATGCTGCTGGCGTGAAGTCGCGCGCCGGGCGTGCTCGATGCTGCCGCCATCGGCCGCGGCAGCGGGCCGGCGCAGTATAATGAGCGACAAGCTTACGACCTTGGCAATCATCGTGAAGACCACCCGCTTGCACGCGATCGATCAGCCCGCCACGCCTTCGCCGGGTGAGTCGCGCGCGATCAACCCGATCCCAGAAATCATCGCGGAGATCAGGGCCGGCCGCATGGTCATCCTGGTCGATGAGGAAGACCGCGAAAACGAAGGCGACCTGGTGCTCGCGGCCGACGTCGTGACGGCCGACATCGTCAATTTCATGGCGCGATTCGGCCGGGGCCTCGTGTGCATGCCGATCACCGAGGAACGCGCGCGGCAGCTCGATCTCTCGCCGATGACGCCGGTCAACCGCTCGGTGCACGGCACCAATTTCACCGTCTCGATCGAGGCCGCGAGCGGCGTGACCACCGGCATTTCGGCCGCCGATCGCGCGCGCACGATCCGGGTCGCCTGCGCGCCGGACGCGCGCCCGGCCGACATCGTGCAGCCGGGACACGTGTT
>JBDTNP010000284.1:0-7078 GCA_039933695.1 Betaproteobacteria bacterium
GAAGACGACGGCGACGGCGACGAGCGTGGTCACGACCGGCGCGAAAAGCGCCGTCCGGAAAAACGGCTTGAACCGTGCCAGCCGGGAATGCAAGAGCAGCGCGGCCCCCAGCGAGGCGCCGATGGACAGCGGCACGCCGGCGACGACGAAGTACAGCGTGTTGCCCAGCGCCTGCCAGAACTGCGGCGTCTCTACAAGCTTAAGGTAGTTGCCGAGACCCACGAAGCGAAGATTGGCGAGATCGGCGAGCGCATAGATGTCGAAATCGGTCAGGCTGATCAGCAATGCGGCAAGGATCGGAAAGAAAAAGAAGACGGCGATGACCAGCAGCGCCGGCGCGACAAACCACCAGGCGGCGCGATCGAACCTCACCGCACGCCGCCGCGCGCAAGCATCCAGCGCCGCTTCTCGAGGATGTCGTCGGCGCGCGCATCGAGCTCCTTCGCCGCCTGATCGACCGAGATCCTGCCCGACACGGCGCGCTCGGCGACCAGCCTCATCTCATTGGCGATGCGCTCCCACTCAGCCACCCGGGGCGCAGGCTTCGCCCGCTCCAGTTGATCGCGGAACGCGCGCGCATAGACGTCATCGGCCAGCGGGGCCTGGCGCCACGGCCCGCGCCGCGGCGGAAGGTCGCCGGTGAGCTCGTGGAATCGTTGCTGCACGTCGGGCTGGGCAAGGTATTCGATCAACTGCCATGCCGCAGCCTTCTTCCTCGATGCCTCGAACACGACCAGGCTGGAGCCGCCGGCGATCGATGCGCCGGGCCCGTTGGGTCCGGGCAAAGGCGCGGTGGCCCATTCGCCCTGCACGCTGGACGGCAGGCGCCGCTTGAACTCGGCGATGTTCCACGGACCCGATATATAGAATGCGAAATAGCCGCGTCCGAACTCGTTCCACACATTCGATACGTCGACGCCGCTCAAGGCCGGCGCGTAGCCGTTGCGGAATGCATCGACATAGAACTGCAGCGCGCGGCGGAATCCGGCGCTGTCGAAATTGCCCCGGCGACCGTCGTCGCGCAGCAGCGGCTCGTCCTGCTGCAGCGCCAGCGCCAGCAGCGGCTCGAATTCGTTGAGCGGCAGCAGGATCGCGTAACGATCGGCCCCGGCACGCTGCTTGATCGCGGCCATCATCCGCGTCCATTCCTGCCACGATGCCGGCGGCGACGCGTATCCCGCCTGCGCGAGGAGGTCGCGCCGGTAGAACAGGAGCCGGGTGTCGACATACCATGGCACGCCGTACAACGCGCCGCCGACGATATTGGTCTCCCAGACGCCGCCGAAATAGTCGGTCGCATCGACGACCGGCGAAGCGGCGACGTATCGGTCGAGCGGCGCGATCGCGCCCAGCGCCACGAATTCCGGAATCCAGGTATTACCGAGCTGGCAGATGTCCGGCGTCGCGTCGCCCGCAAACGCGGTCAGCAGCTTTTCATGGGCCGCGGTCCACGGCAGCTGCTGGACGTCGACCCGGATGCCCGGATGCGTGCGCTCGAACTCGGGCAGGAGTTCGACGACGACTTCGCCTTCGCGTCCCATCGCCCAGAACTTCACCACGGTGTCGCCGCTGGGCGTCGGGCGGCAGGCCGCCACCGAGAGCGCGGCAAAGGCGAGCAGGAGCACTACCCCGCGACACCGCGGGGATGTGCCCGGAAGATTCATCGCGCCGCAGTGAGCCAGCCGCCGGAGAAGCCGGCGCGCTGCAAGCCGGTCCGGACGTAAGCGTTGGTGTGCATCACCCGCCAGATCATGTCGCTGCGGTAATTCTCGATCATCGTGAAGATCGCGCCCTGGTCGATGCCGAGATAATCGCCATCGACCCAGCCGAATCCGGGGATGCATCGGCCGTGCTGCAGCGGTCCGTCGAAGTCGAAGCTCAGGTTGAATGCGTCGAGAAAGCCGTACTTGGCGTAGATATAGGTGCCGAAGCGCTTGTTCATTTCGAGCACGGCCGGGATCGCAAGTTCCGGCGCGAACGGCAGCGACGCCACCGCGGCGGTCGGCGCCAGCGTGCAATCGTCGTGGGTGCCGGCGCCCGTGCCACCGATGCCGCGCGCGGCGTAGCTGCGATACAGCCGCATCACCCCGGCGACCTCGAGCTCCATGTCCGCCGGCCCATCGCTTGCCGTCAATCCCCAGATCATCGCGCCGTAGTCCTTGCATTGCCGCGGGTTGGCCACGGCATACGCCTGCTGCGCGTAGATCGCCCGGCGCGTGTTCTGGAAGTAGTCGAGGCCGCGCCGCCGCATGTAGGCATCCTGGACGTCACGGAAGTCCAGCCAGACGTGCGTGTACTGGTGGCCGAACAGAGGCGCGAAACCCAGGTATTCCTGTCCGAAATGCTTGCCCCACGACTGGTCGTAAGTGCTGGTCCATGCCGCCCAGGCCTCGGGGCCGACCGGGTGCGTCGGCGAGCCGAGCGCCAGCAGGTAGACCAGCATCGCCTCGTTGTAGCCGCGCCAGTCGTATTCGAGGAATCCCTCTTCGGGCGACCAGCCGAGGCTGATCGCCGGAGACCGCGGCTGCGCCCATTTCCAGTCGACGCGCCGGTAGATCTCGTCGACCAGCGAGCGTATTTCGACTTCCTCCGACTCCGAGCCGTCGAAGTACGATTGGCAGAACAGGGCGCCCGCCAGCAGGATGGCGGTATCGACGGTCGAGAGCTCGCTGTCGGCGAAGCGTTCCCCGGTCTTCATGTCCAGGAAGTGGTAGTAGAAGCCCTTGTATCCGGCGACGCCGCGCGCGTGGGGGCTCTGGGGAGCATTGCGGAAAAACCGCAGCGTCGCCAGCACCCGCTGCCGCGCGGCCTTGCGCGTGACATAGCCGCGCTCGACGCCGACCGGGTAGGCGGTCAGCGCAAAGCCGACCGCGGCGACGCTGGAGAACGAGGGCGTCGGATAGCGATCCGGCACCAGGCCGTTTTTCGGGTTGGCGGTGTCCCAGAAAAACCGGAATGTCCGCTCCTGCAGATCGATCAGGAACGGGTCGACGACCGGACTCGCCTTGCGCAATCCCGGTGCGTCGAATACGAATTTGGGCGCTTCGCTGCCGTGAACCATCGTCACGACCGCGCCTATCATCGCTATCGTCGCGATCAGGCGAGCCCAGCGCCCACCGGACATCGGCACTGCTTTGCGCACTATTCGACGTCCCGGTTCGGCACTGTCGGAAGACTCCCCTCAAGCCCTGAAACTTGCACGCTCGCGTTCGTGGTCGCAACGCTCGACCGTCTTCGATCGTCCCGCCGTAGGATAGCGGAATGCCTGCCGCCAGCGAAGGGGCACGGCGTTCGGCCCGACGAGACCAAGGTTCCGGCCGACGAATGCCGTCAGCGGCCGCTCCGATTGTCGCTTGTCCGATAGTTCTCAAGCCAACCCGGGTCGGACGCGCCGCTCACAGCTCGGGCACGGCGCCAAGCCAGCGTTCGATTAGAATGACGGTGAGAGCGATGTATGCTCGGATTGTCAAAGACATACGACCGCATGGACACCACTGCTGCGCCGCCGATCCGCCTGACCGAATTCAGTCATGGCGGCGGATGCGGCTGCAAGATCGCCCCGGGAGTGCTGCGCGAGCTGATGGCCAAATCGTCGCCTGGCCTGTTGCCCGAGCAGCTGCTGGTCGGCATCGAAACGTCGGACGATGCCGCCGTCTATCGGCTCAACGACCGCCAGGCGATTGTCGCCACGACCGATTTTTTCACGCCCATCGTCGATGATCCGTTCGCCTTCGGCGCGATCGCCGCGACCAACGCACTGTCGGACGTGTATGCGATGGGGGCAACGCCGCTGTTTGCGCTCGCCCTGGTCGCGATGCCGCTCGACCGGCTGCCGCTGGCGACGATCCGCGCCATCCTGGCCGGCGGTGAGGCGACCTGCGCCAGGGCCGGCATTCCCTTGGCCGGCGGACACACGATCGATTCGGTCGAGCCGATCTACGGGCTGGTTGCGATAGGGACCGTCGACCCCGCCAAGGTCAAGCAAAACGTCGGGGCAATACCCGGAGACGTGCTGATCCTCGGCAAGCCGCTGGGCATCGGCATTTGCGGGGCCGCGCTCAAAAAGCGGCAGCTCGGCGAAGAACAATACGCGGCAATGCTCGCCCAGGCCACGCAACTCAACACGCCCGGCATCGCGCTGGGCGGGCTCGACGGCGTGCACGCGCTGACCGATGTCACCGGCTTCGGCCTCCTTGGCCACCTGCTGGAAATCTGCCGCGGCTCGGGCGTCGGCGCGCGGCTTGCTTTCGACCGCGTGCCGCTGCTTCCGGGCGTGCTGGCTTTGGCGCGCGCCGGAATGATCACCGGCGGATCGGGGCGAAACTGGGCCGGCTACGGCACCGAGGTCATCTGGCACGCGCGCGTCGACGCCGCCACGCAGGCCTTGCTGACCGATCCGCAAACGTCCGGCGGACTGCTCGCCGCATGCGCGCCGGCTGCGGTCGAGCAGGTCCTGGCGGTCTTCGGCCGCGACGGTTTCGAGCACGCCGCCGTGATCGGCGAGATCACCGCCGGCGTCCCGCACGTCGTTGTCGACTGAACTCCAGCCGCCGAAGCCGCATCGTAGTAGAGCCCGCCAGCGCAAGGACCTCGCCATGACCGAACGATCGCATCTGCGCACGATTCCGCCATCCGGGGGAAGGACACACGAAGCTTCGCTGTCCGACCGGTATTGCAAAGTTCGCGCCGCCACCGAGGCGCTGGCCGCCGTCCTGTCAGACGAAGACTGCGCGATCCAGTCGATGCCCGACGCGAGCCCGGTCAAATGGCATCTCGCGCATACCAGCTGGTTTTTCGAGACTTTTCTGCTCGATGCGGCGCTTGCCGGCTATCGTTCGTACGATCCGGCTTTCCGGATCCTTTTCAATTCGTACTACAACGCAGTCGGCGACAAGCACCCGCGGCCGCAGCGGGGGCTCATTTCGCGTCCGTCGCGCCGCGACATCGTCGCCTATCGCGCGCACGTCGACGAGGCGATGCAGCGATTGCTGGCACGGCAAGAGGCCGGCGACACCGAGCTTACCGATCTGATCGCGCTCGGTCTGCAGCACGAGCAGCAGCACCAGGAGCTGATCCTGACCGACGTGCTGCATATGCTGTCATGCAACCCGCTGCAGCCCGCCTACCTCCCTCTGGCCGGCGGCGACGGCCGCGCCGCGAGCGACGCGACTGCGCCGGCCTGGATCGAGTTCGACGGCGGACTGGCCGAGATCGGACACGACGGCGTCGGATTCGCCTTCGACAACGAACGGCCGCGGCATTGCGAATTTCTGGCGCCCTTCGCGCTGGCGAGCAGGCCGGTGTGCAACGCCGACTACCTGGCGTTCATCGGCGATGGCGGCTATCGGCGACCCGAGCTGTGGCTCTCGGAAGGCTGGGACTGGCTCAACGCCGGAGGCATCGGCTCGCCGCTTTACTGGCGGCTCGACGCCGGCGGATGGCGCCGGTTTACGCTGCGCGGCACCTTGCCGATCGACCCTGGCGCGCCCGTGTGCCACGTCAGCCTGTTCGAGGCCGATGCCTACGCACGGTGGGCGGGCGCGCGGCTGCCGACCGAACCGGAATGGGAGCTGGCGGCCGCGCGCGTTCCGATCGACGGCTCGTTTGTCGAGGACGGGGCGCTGCTGCCGCGGCCTTCGGCTGCCGCTGCCGGCACGCTGACGCAGATGTTCGGAGAGGTCTGGGAATGGACGCAAAGCGACTACGCGCCGTATCCGGGGTTTCGCCCGGCGTCCGGCGCGATCGGCGAGTACAACGGAAAGTTCATGTGCAACCAGTACGTGTTGCGCGGCGGCTCATGCGTGACACCGCGTTCGCACATCCGCGCGACCTATCGGAATTTTTTCCCTGCCGCTGCGCGCTGGCAGTTTTCGGGCCTCCGCCTCGCGCGAGACTTGAGCCGGCGCAGCTGACCTTCACGACCGGTCGCTCGAGCGATGCCTGACCGGCATCGACGGCGCCGATAACTCTTTTGCGACCGGGGCAAACGGGCATGATCGCAAGCGGTTCGATGCCGATCGGAAGGCGACGGGACGGCAGGCGCCCGGTCCGACCGCTTGCGGCAGTGCTCGCCGCCGCGACGCTGCTGCTGGCCCCGCTTGCGATCGGCTTCGGCTTCGACGACGTCGCGAAAATCGCCGCGCAGCGCGCCGCGACCTCGTACAAGGCGCGCAACGACAAGCTGCCCGATGCGCTGGCGCGTCTCGATTACGATCATTTCCGCGACATCCGCTTCAAGCCGGATCGCTCGCTCTGGCGCCCCGAAGGGCTGCCGTTCGAGATCGCATTCTTTCACGAGGGGCAGAACTTCAAGGACCCGGTCAAGATCAACGAGCTGGTCGGCGACGTGGTGCGCGAAGTGCGGTTCAATCCCGAGCTGTTCGACTACGGCGCAAATGCCATCGATCCCCGCCGGATGCGCGGGCTCGGGTTCGCGGGATTTCGCGTGCATTACGCGATCAATTCGCCGAAGTACAAGGACGAGGTCGTCGTGTTTCTCGGCGCCAGTTATTTTCGCGCGCTGGGCAAAGGCCAGCGCTACGGGTTGTCGGCGCGCGGCCTTGCCGTCGACACGGCGCTCGGCTCGGGCGAGGAGTTTCCGCAGTTCGTCGAGTTCTGGCTCAGACGGCCGGCACCCGGTGCGACCGAGCTCACGATTCTTGCGCTGCTCGACTCCCGGCGCATGGCCGGCGCCTACAGCTTCGTCGTCAAGCCCGGCATCGACACCGCCGTCGATGTCAAGGCTCGGCTCTTCCTGCGCGAATTCGTCAGCAAGCCCGGCTTTGCACCGCTGACGACGATGTATTTCTTCGGCGAGAACCAGCACGCGGCCCGCGACGACCACCGTCCCGAAGTCCATGACTCGGACGGCCTGTCAGTCGCCTCGGGAACCGGGGAATGGATCTGGCGGCCGCTGGTCAATCCCAAGCGTCTGCTGGTGACGTCGTTTGCGACGGCGAACCCGTCCGGATTCGGCCTCATGCAGCGCGACCGCGACTTCGAGCACTACGAGGATCTGGAAGCTCGTTACGACCTTCGCCCCAGCGCATGGATCGAGCCGAAGGGCCTTTGGGGAACC
>JBDTNP010000285.1:0-1791 GCA_039933695.1 Betaproteobacteria bacterium
GCGCTGACGATCGAGGAAAACCTCGCGATGGGCGCCTACAGCCGCAGCGACCGGAACGAAATCAAGCAAGACGTCGAACGGGTATTCGGCCTGTTTCCGCGCCTGAAAGAAAGGCGCAGACAAACGGCGGGGACGCTGTCCGGCGGCGAGCAGCAGATGCTGGCGATGGCGCGCGCGATCATGTCGCGGCCGAAGCTTCTGCTGCTCGACGAGCCGTCGATGGGACTTGCCCCGCTGATGGTGCAGAAGGTTTTCGAGACGGTGCTGGCAATTTCCGGCGAAGGCGTGACGATCCTGCTGATCGAGCAGAACGCCAAGCTGGCTCTGGAAGTGAGCCATCGCGGTTACGTGATGGAAAGCGGCACGATCACGCTTTCCGGCGATGCCCGCGACCTTCTGTCGAATCCGAAGGTGCGCGAAGCCTATCTCGGCGAGTCGGTGTAGCCCGCCGGGAGGCCGAGCAGGCCCCGCGCGCGGCGCGCGCGGATGCGACGCTGGAGGCGGGTGGGCCGACGACGATGCGCGAGGCAAATCCGCGGCGCGGCGCGCAGTCGGCCCGACGCTCATAGCGTCGCGACGATCTCGAACGCGCCGGGGCTCGCGAGCGCTCCCTCGACATCGACCGAGGAAACCCGAGCCGCCGGGGGCCCGACTCGCGCCCAGGCAATCATCGCGTCGACGTCCGGCGCGGGGCCGCTGACCAGTGCCTCGACGCGGCCATCGCGCCGATTGCGTACCCATCCGCCCAGCCCGCGCATGCGCGCTTCGTCGGCGAACGCATAGCGAAATCCCACGCCCTGCACGCGCCCGGCGATGACGAGGCGCCGCGCGATCGGCACCGCGGCGCTCATGGTTCCCCCACGCTTGCGGCCGCGGTGGCCAAGGCGGCCGCTGCGCTGCCCGCATTGGGCGCACGATTCGCGGCTTGGAGCGGTTCGGCGATACTCATGCGCTGCGCGGCGCGGCGATTCCACGCGCCAGCAGCAACAGGCCCAGCATCGTCTTGGCGTCGGTGACCTCGCCGCGTTCGAGCCAGCCGAGAGCATCGTCGAGCGTCGCGGTAAAAGTCTCGACGAATTCGCCGGCATCGAGTCTCGCGCCTGCGTAGGCCAGCTCATCGGCGGCGTAGATTGCGATGTACTCGGTCGAGTAGGTGATCAACGGATGCATGGTCGCCACATAGTCCCAGCGCGCGGCGGTGTAGCCGGTCTCCTCGAGCAGCTCGCGCTTGGCCGTCGCCAGCGGATCCTCGCCGGAATCGATCTTGCCGGCGGGAAACTCGATGAACACCCGCTGGTGCGGATAGCGGAATTGTCGCTCGAACAGCAACATGCCGTCGGGCAGACGCGGAATGATCATCACCGCGCCGGGGTGCACGATGTATTCGCGCGTCGCCTCGCTTCCGTCAGGCAGGCGCACGAGGTCGCGCTTGACATGCAGCAGCCGGCCGCGGAAGACGTCCTCGGAATCGAGGCCGATCTCGCGCAGCCCCGGGTGTTCGTCGTCGCCTGTCATCGCGCTGTCTCGCCCAGCCAGTCTCGTGCGACCAGAAAGTCGGTATACAGTCTGGCCTCGGCGCTGCCCGGCTCGGGGCGCCAATCGGAGCGCCAGCTGACGACCGGCGGCAGCGACATCAGAATCGCCTCGGTGCGGCCGTTCGACTGCAATCCGAACAGTGTGCCGCGATCGTAGACCAAGTTGAACTCGACGTAGCGACCGCGCCGATAGGTCTGGAATTCCCGCTCGCGCTCGCCGTACGGGAGGTCCTTCCGCCGCAGCAGAATCGGTTCG
>JBDTNP010000286.1:0-2152 GCA_039933695.1 Betaproteobacteria bacterium
CGGCGCCGCGCGAGTCGACGCGAAATCGCCGATAATGAGCGAACTCGCACCATGACGCCCTCCCAGAACCTCGCCGAACTGCGCCGACAGTACCACCGTGAAGCGCTGACCGAAGCAGACGTCGATCCCGATCCCCTGCGCCAGCTCGAGCACTGGCTGCAGGAAGCTATCCGCGCCGCGCTGCCCGAGCCGACCGCGATGACCCTGGCCACCGTCGGCGCCGACGGCCGCCCGGCGGCGCGCATCGTTCTGCTCAAGGGATTGCGCCCCGACGGCCTCGTTTTTTTCACCAACTACGAGAGTCGGAAAGGGGAGGAGCTCGCGCTTCATCCTGACGCGGCGCTGCTGTTTCACTGGATCGAGCTCGAGCGGCAGGTGCGAATCGAGGGCGCGGCGAGCAAGGTGGCAGGCGCGGAATCCGACGCCTACTTCGCCTCCCGGCCGAGATCGTCGCGCCTCGGCGCATGGGCGTCGCCGCAAAGCCGGACGATTGCGGATCGCGACTGGCTGGAGCGTGAATTCGCGGCAGCTGCGGCGCGCTTTGCAGGCGACGACGCGGCGGTACCGCGCCCGCCGTTCTGGGGCGGCTACCGCGTCGTCCCGTCACGGGTCGAATTCTGGCAGGGCCGCACCTCGAGGCTGCACGACCGCATCGTCTATCGGCGCGATGGTCCGCGCTGGCAGATCGAGCGGCTCGCGCCGTGACCGCGCCGGCACGGCGCAGCCGCTACAGCTTTCCGGTGCTGATCGCGCTGGCGATCGTCAACCATTCGGTGCTGGCCGGGAGTCGGGTGACCGTGTCGCTGTACGCCTTGTCGATCGGCGCGTCGCCGCTGGTCGTCGGCACGCTGATGGGTCTTTACGCGTTTTTGCCGATCTGGCTGAGCGTCGCCGCCGGACGGCTGTCCGATCGCGTGGGCGTGCGCAGGCCGATGCTGGTCGGCTCGTTGGGCGTCGCGCTGGGCGCGGCGCTTCCCTGCATCTGGCCGGGAATCGGCGCGCTGTTCGCGGCGACATCGCTGATCGGCGCCTCGTTCATGCTGTTCCAGGTATCGGTGCAAAACGCCACCGGCGAGATGGGACCGCCGGGCGAGCGCGCGAAGAACTTCAGTCTGCTGGCGCTCGGCTACTCGATCTCCGGCTTTTGCGGGCCGCTTGCGGCGGGACTCTCGATCGACCAGCTGGGGTTCGGCACCACGTTCATCGGGTTCGCGCTGCTGCCGCTGATGCCGGTGCTGGTATTGACGCAGCGCGCTCTGGTGCTTCCCGGCCGCCATCGCGCCCATGCGCAGGCGCCTTCCGGAGGCATTATCCAGCTGATGCGCAATCCGCAGCTCAAGCGCGTGTTCATCGTCAATGCACTGCTGTCGATGGCATGGGACCTGCACACTTTTTTCATCCCGATCTACGGCGCGACGATCGGGTTGTCGGCCTCGCGCATCGGCGTGATCCTCGCGTCGTTCGCCGCGGCGACCTTCGCCGTTCGCCTGATGATGCCGCGGATCGCGCGCAGCTTCACCGAATTCCAGGTGCTGACGGCGGCAATGTTCGTTGCCGCCGCCACCTATGCGCTGTTTCCGTTCGTGGCCAGCGCCAGCGCGCTGATGGTCCTGTCGTTCGCGCTGGGACTGGCGCTCGGCAGCGCGCAGCCGATGGTCATGGCGCTGCTGCACAGCATCGCACCGGCCGGCAGAATGGGCGAGGCGGCGGGCGTGCGCATGTCGATCATCAATGCCTCGACGTTCGCCGTGCCGCTGCTATTCGGCGCGGTCGGATCGACGCTCGGACTGGCGCCGGTGTTCTGGTCGGTCGGCGCGGCGCTCGCCGGCGGTGGATGGTTCGCGCGGCGACCCTAGCACACTAGCGCTTCAGCCGGTCGACGTACTGCTTCCTGAACTTGGCTACCTTCGGGGCCACGACAGCCTGGCAATACGGCTGTCTGCCATTGCGCTCGAAGTACTCCTGGTGATGGCTCTCGGCCGGATAGAAGGTCGCCGCGCCGGCGATCTCGGTGACGATAGGCGCCGGCCAGATTTCCTCGGCGGTCAATTCGGCGATCACCGCCTGGGCGTCGCTTTGCTGTTCGGGCGTCTGGCAAAGAATGACCGACCGGTACTGCGTGCCGATGTCGTTGCCCTGCCGGTCGCGGGTC
>JBDTNP010000287.1:0-3829 GCA_039933695.1 Betaproteobacteria bacterium
AATGCGTGACGTCGGTCGACGTGCCGCCCATGTCGAAGCCGATGATCCGGTCGAACCCGGCCTGGCGCGAGACCTGCACGGCGCCGACGATGCCGCCGGCGGGACCGGACAGGATCGCGTCCTTGCCCTGGAAGCGGTGTGCGTCGGTCAACCCGCCGCTCGACTGCATGAATTGCAGACGCGGCCCTTCGGCGCTCGAAGATCGCGATGGCCCGAGCAGATCGCGCTCGACCTCTCCGACATAGCGGCGCAGGATCGGCGACAGATAGGCATCGACCACCGTCGTGTCGCCGCGCGAGACCAGCTTCATCAGCGGGCTGACTTCGTGGCTGGCCGAAACCTGCGTGTAACCGATCGTTCGCGCCAGCGCCGCGAGCCGCTGCTCGTGCTCCGGATAGCGGTATGCATGCATCAGCACGATCGCGCAGGCGCGCATGCCCTCGGCGTACGCGGCGCGCAGCCCGACTTCCGCCGCGGCGAGGTCAAGCTCGCGCACGAGCTCGCCGTGCGCGCCGATACGCTCGTCGATCTCGATCGCTCGCTCGTAGAGCATCGTCGGCAGCACGATCCGGCGCACGAACAGCTTCGGTCGGTTCTGGTACGCGATGCGCAGCGCATCGCCGAAGCCGCGGGTGATCGCCAGCACCGTGCGTTCGCCTCGCCGCTCGAGCAGGGCATTGGTCGCGACCGTCGTGCCCATTTTCACGGCCTCGATCGTCTCGACTGGAATCGGGGCGCCCGGCGGCACGCCGAGCAGCTCGCGGATGCCTGCGATCGCGGCGTCGCCGTAACGCTCGGGGTTCTCCGACAGCAGCTTGTGCGTCGCGAGCGTGCCGTCCGGCTGCCGCGCGACGATGTCGGTGAACGTGCCGCCGCGGTCGATCCAGAATTGCCAGCGCGCTTGCGAGGAATCAGTCATCGGGAAGAGGATTGCCGGGCAGTTCCGTCGCTTGGCGAGACCGTCGGGCCGAAGGCCATTATATCGGCGCCTCGCCTTGCGCTAAGCGGTTTCGCGCCACCGGCCGATATGATACAAATGGCACGGGTCCCATTCCGCCCGGCGCGGGCGCGCGTTCCCGCGCGCAAGACTCGCTCACTAACGTGCCGACACGCAGGAGATTCCGATGAAAAGGGTTCAGATCCTCACCGCTGCGATCGGGCTGTCGGTCGCGCTCGGCGCGGTGGCGCAAACGAAATGGGACATGCCGACTGCGTACCCGGCTTCCAACTTTCATACCGAGAACATCACGCAGTTCGTCGCCGACGTCGACCGCGCGACCGGCGGCAAGCTCAAGATCACCGTGCACGCCAACGCGTCGCTGTTCAAGGCGAACGAGATCAAGCGCGCGGTGCAAGGCAACCAGGCGCAGTCGGGCGAGATCCTGCTGGTCAACTTCGAAAACGAGGACCCGATGTTCGGCATCGACGGCGTCCCGTTTCTGGCCACCGGCTACGGCGACGCGATGAAGCTGGCCAAGGCATCGAGGAAGGCGGTGGAAGACCGGCTCGCCAAGCAGGGCATCAGGCTGCTCTATACGGTCGCGTGGCCGCCGCAAGGCATCTACACCAACCGGACGCTGAACAGCCTCGCCGACATGAAGGGCTTGAAGTGGCGCGCCTACAGCCCGGCCACCTCGCGCATCGCCGAGCTGGTCGGCGCGCAGCCGGTGACCGTGCAGGCCTCGGAGCTTACGCAAGCGCTTGCCACCGGCGTCGTCGACTCGTACATGTCGTCGCCGTCGACCGGCTTCGACACCAAGACCTACGAGAGCATCAAGACGTTCTATGACACGCAAGCCTGGCTGCCGAAGAATGCGGTGATCGTCAATGTGCAGGCGTTCAACGCGCTGGACAAGGCGACGCAGGACGCCGTGCTCAAGGCGGCTGCCGACGCCGAAGTCCGCGGCTGGAAAGCCTCGGAGGAAAAGAACGGCTGGTACATCGATCAGCTGAAGCAAAAAGGCATGACCATCGTCAAACCGAGCCCGCAGCTCGCCGCCGACCTCAAAAAAATCGGCGACACGATGCTTCAGGAATGGCTCAAAAAAGCGGGACCGGACGGACAGGCCGCCGTCGACGCGTTCAGGAAGATGTGACCGCTCCGGCTCCTTTCCCGCCGGCACGGTAATTCGGCATCCTCCTGCGTCCGGCAACGATGCGCCGTTCGCTTGACGCGCTGTACAACGCCGCCGCCTATCTGGCGGCATTGTTCCTCGTCGGCACGCTGGTGATGGTGCTGCTGGGCATCTTCGGCCGGCTGCTCAGTTTCCAGGTCCGCGGCACCGATGCGTACGCCGGCTATCTGATGGCCGGCGCCGGCTTCCTGGCGCTGGCGCACACGCTGATGCGCGGCGAGCATATCCGGGTCACGCTGGTGCTCGAGCACGCCGGTGCGGCCGGCAAGCGCTGGTTTGAGCGCTGGTCGCTAGCGGTCGCGCTCGTGCTGTCGTTGGCGTTCGCCTGGTATAGCGTGCGGCTTGCCTGGCAGTCGTATCAGTTTCACGACATTTCCACCGGCAACGACGCGACGCCGCTATGGATTCCGCAGCTTTCGATGGCCGCGGGCGACGTCATCCTGGCGATCGCCTTCGTCGACCTGCTGCTCGCCGCGATTTCCGGCGGTCGCACGCCCGCGCCGCACGCCGACGAGCCGGCGCACGTCGAGTAGCGATGGACCTGCTGATCACGACCTTGCTGATCGTCGCGCTGTTCGCGCTGCTCGGCAGCGGCGTCTGGATAGGCATCGCGCTGGCCGGCGTCGCGTGGATCGGGATGGAGCTCTTTTCGTCGCGCCCGGCGGGCGATGCGATGGCGGTGACGATCTGGGGCTCGGCGTCGTCGTGGACCTTGACCGCGCTGCCGCTGTTCGTGTGGATGGGGGAAATCCTTTTCCGCACGAAGCTCTCGGAGGACATGTTCAAGGGCCTGGCGCCGTGGCTCGAGCGCGTGCCCGGCAGGCTGCTGCACACCAACATCATCGGCTGCACGATCTTCGCCGCGGTCTCGGGGTCTTCGGCGGCGACTTGCGCGACGATCGGCAAAATGACGCTGCCCGAGCTTGCCCGTCGCGGCTACCCGGAGAGCATCACCGTCGGCACGCTGGCCGGCGCCGGGACGCTGGGACTGCTGATTCCGCCGTCGATCATCATGATCGTCTACGGCGTCGCGGCCAATGTGTCGATCTCGCATCTGTTCATCGCCGGCATCGTTCCCGGCCTGCTGGTGGCTTTGCTCTTTTCGGGCTACACGGCGGCCTGGGCGCTGGTGCATCCGCAGCTGATCCCCAACGCGCTCGAGCGCACGACGCTTACGCAAAAGCTTTACGCGTCCCGGCACCTGCTGCCCGTGGTTCTGTTGATAGCGCTGGTGCTGGGCTCGATCTATGCCGGCATCGCGACCGCGACCGAGGCCGCCGCCTTCGGTGTCGTCGGCGCGCTGCTGGTTTCCGCCGTACAAGGATCGTTGAGCCGCGCCACGTTCGGCGCCAGCCTGATGGGAGCGACGCGCCTGTACTGCATGATCGCGCTGATCCTTTCCGGTGCGGCGTTCCTGACGCTGGCGATGGGCTATATCGGGCTGCCGCGGCACCTCGCCGAGTGGATCGGCGGCTTGGGTCTTACGAGGCTCGAGCTGATCGTCGCGCTGATGGTCTTCTACATCATCCTCGGCTGCTTTCTCGACGGCATTTCGATAGTCGTGCTGACGATGGGCGTCATCCTGCCGACGGTCGAAAAGGCGGGGATCGACCTCGTCTGGTTTGGCATCTTTATCGTGCTGGTCGTCGAGATGGCGCAGATCACGCCGCCGGTCGGCTTCAACCTGTTCGTGC
>JBDTNP010000288.1:0-3050 GCA_039933695.1 Betaproteobacteria bacterium
ACCGGCGGTTCGTGTTTCATTGTCAAATATGCGTTCCTGACAGCCGACGGCGACCGGCCGTTTTCGCGAAGCGGTGCGAGCCTGCTGCGCAACGCCGGGCTGACCGAGCTGATCACACGCACGCCCGACGAGTACGTGCGCGCCGCGATCGATCTGGCGACCGATCGGGTGCGGCTTGCGACGCTGCGCGCGGGACTGCGCGATCGACTGCGCACCTCGCCGCTGCTCGACGCGGCGGGCTTCGACCGCGCGGTCGAGGAGGCGTTCGATGCGATGTGGGAACGCGCCGCCGCGGCGCCGCGCGCATGAACGCCGATGTCGAGGTCGACCTCGTTCCGCAGGCGCCGCCTCTGCTGGAGCTTCGCCACGTATCGAAACGGTTCGTCAAGGCGCTGGACCTGCCGGCGCGCATCGCCAATCTCCTGGGCGCGGGCTTGCGTGACGAAGTCGTGCACGCGGTCGATCGCGTCGATCTGGGTATCGCCGAACGCGAGGTCGTCGGATTGGTCGGCGAGTCGGGCTGCGGCAAGTCGACCCTCGGCCGAATTGCCGTCGGCATGCTGCCGCCGACCAAGGGAGAGCGACGCTGGCGCGGGGCCCTCCTCCCGGATCTGCCTTCCGCGGAGGCGCGCCAGCAACAGCTCAAGATGCAGATGATCTTCCAGGATCCGTACGCTTCGCTGAATCCGCGCCTGCGCGTCGTCGATATCGTCGGCGAAGCGCCGGTCGTGCACCGGCTGATCGCGCCGCAGCAGCAGGTGGAATACGTCGGCCTGCAGCTCAATCGCGTCGGCCTCGATCCGACCTTGATGCGGCGCTTTCCGCACCAGTTCTCGGGCGGCCAGCGCGCGCGCATCGGCATCGCGCGGGCGTTGGCGGTCAAGCCCGAATTCATCGTCTGCGACGAATCGATCGCCGCGCTGGACGTGTCGATCCAGGCGCAGGTGCTGAACCTGTTCATGGATTTGCGCGCGGCGCTGAACCTTACCTATCTTTTCATCAGCCATGATCTGGGCGTCGTGCGGCACATCAGCGATCGCGTCGTGATCATGTACCTCGGACGCATGGTCGAATCAGGTCCGACGCAGCAGGTGTTCAGCGCGCCCAACCATCCGTACACGCAGGCGCTGCTGCAGGAAATCGGCCGCCTCGAGCCGAAAAAGCGAAGCTTCGTCCCGATTCGCGGCGAGATACCATCGCCGATGGCGCCGCCCTCTGGCTGTCATTTCCATCCGCGCTGCCCGTATGCGATGCGGATATGCCGCGACGTGACGCCGCCGCTGGACGAGATCGCGCCAGGCCGATGGTCGGCGTGTCATCTTAACGACGCGGCGCGGCATTGATAGCCGCCGTTCGACGCCATGCCGAAGCGGGCCCATCGATCCCGCTGGTGCTCGACTCGCCGCATAGCGGCACCGCGTATCCGGCGGACTTCGACCACGCCGCACCGCGTGCGCTGGTGCGGCGCGCCGAGGACACCTATGTCGAGGAGCTCTTCGCCTCGGCGCCGCGGATCGGTGCGACGCTGATCGAAGCGCTGTTTCCGCGCGCTTATATCGATCCGAACCGGCACGTGGCCGACATCGACACCGAGCTTCTCGCCGACGTCTGGCCCGGGCCGGTTCTGCCGTCGCGCAAGACCGAGCAAGGTATCGGGCTCGTCTGGCGACTCGCGCACGGCGGCGTGCCCATGTACGCGCGCCGGCTCGGTGCGGCCGAGGTAACGCGGCGCATCGAGCGCTATTACGACCCGTATCATGCGGCGGTCGCCGCGGCGCTCGACGAGCGGCATCGGGCCTTCGGCGCGGTCTGGCACCTGAACTGCCACTCGATGCCGGCCGAAGGCGATGTCAATGCCGACGATGCGGGACGGGCTCGCGCCGATTTCGTCCTCGGGGATCGCGATGCGACGACCTGCGCGCCCGAATTCACCGCATTCGTCGCCGCGAGCCTGGCCGCGACGGGTTACGACGTGGCGATCAACGACCCGTACAAGGGCGTCGAGCTGGTTCGGAAATTCGGGCGCCCGCACGAGCGCCGGCACAGCTTGCAGATCGAGATCAATCGCCGTCTCTACATGAACGAGACGACGCTGGCCAAGCTCGACGGGTTCGAGTCGCTGCGGTTGAACATCGATCGTCTGCTCGACGCAGTGCGCGCGTTCGTCCTCGCTCGCGTCCAATGACCGGCCGGCTCGTATTGGCCTGACCACTTGACCGGTTTCGGGGCTCTTGCTACCGTAGCTCGAGCCGCGCCCGGAATCGACCCCAGATCGAACGAAGAGGCGCGGAAATCCCTCTTGGAGGAGTCATGATGAACGTATTCGTACGCGGCCTGGTCGCTGCGGTCTTCGCATTCGGTCTCTTTGCAACGTCAGCATTCGCCGCGTATCCGGAGCGTCCGGTCACGCTGATCGTTCCGTGGGCTGCAGGCGGCGGCACCGACGCCACCGCGCGCATCATCGCCAGCCTGCTCGAAAAAGAGATCGGCCAGCCGGTGACCGTCGTCAATCGCACCGGCGGCAGCGGCGTCGTCGGACACGCGGCGATCGCGTCTGCCGCGCCCGACGGCTACACGATAGGCGTGATCACCGTCGAAATCGGCATGATGCACTGGCAGGGGCTGACCGAAATCAACGGCGCCTCTTACACGCCGATCGGCCTCGTCAATGCCGACCCGGCGGGGATTGAAGTGCGCGCGGACGCGCCGTACAAGACCGTCGGCGACCTGGTTGCGGCGATCAAGGCCAACCCGGGCAAGTTCAAGGCGTCCGGAACTGGGCAGGGCGGCATCTGGCATCTGGCGATCGCCGGCATGCTGCGCGACATGAAAGTCGATCCTGCAAGCGTGCCGTGGGTGCCCTCGAACGGCGCCGCTCCCGGACTGCAGGACATGGTGGCCGGCGGCATCGAGATCGCGCCGGTGTCGCTGCCGGAGGCGCGCTCGCTGATCGACGCCGGCAAGGTCAAGAGCCTGGCGGTGCTGTCCGACAAGCGCTCGACCTTGTACCCGAACGTGCCGACGCTAAAGGAAGCCTCGGGCAGCGACTG
>JBDTNP010000289.1:0-3772 GCA_039933695.1 Betaproteobacteria bacterium
ATGCCGCGCCGGCGATCGCCACGGCGATCGCCAGCAGCCACATGCGCATCCGGCGCCAGTCGCCGATGTTCACGATGTCGGTGATCGCGCCCATCGTGCAGAAATTGACCCGGTTGGCGACGGCGCCGAAGACAAAGGCTAGCGCAAAGGCGAGCCAGGCGACGAGTGCAGGAAGATGGCTCGAATCCGGCATGACCGGCGATTATCGCACGCAGGTTCGCAGCGGCGATCCCGCTTAACCCCGATGCGCGGCCGCTCACGTTTACAGTCTGGACCGCGACTTCAAAGCGGCGAACAGGAGATACGATGAAGCGAATTGGCAATGTACTCGCGACGATAGTCGCCTCGGCCGTCGGCGCGACGATGCTCGGCGCCTGTGCCACCGTCGAAGCGCATTGGCCGGCCGAGCCGGCGGCCGTCGAGATTTACGACCGCACCGAAGGCCGCGTGCTGCCGAGCTACATGCACCAGGGCCGGCGCTATGTCATCGGCAAGCCGGGCAACGAATACTCGATCCGCGTGCGCAATCAAAGCGGGGGGCGGGTGCTCACGGTGATGAGCGTCGACGGCGTCAACGCGATCTCGGGCGACACCGCATCGACGTCGCAGACTGGATACGTGCTCTCGCCGTACGAGAGTGCCGATATCGCCGGATGGCGCAAGAGCATGTCGAACACCGCGGCGTTCTACTTCACGACGCTGCCCGATTCGTACGCCGCGCGCACCGGCAGGCCGGACAATGTCGGCGCGATCGGCGTCGCCGTGTTCCGCGAGCGGCCGCGCCGGGTGGTCGAGCAGCAACTCGAGCGCCGCGAAGCCGCGCGCGATGCCGCCGAGCCGATGGCCAAAGCCGCCAAGCCCGCCGGCGCTGGCGCGCTGAATGCCGAGGCGCCGGCCTCGCCGCAGCCGAGCCTCGGCACCGGCCACGGCCGCAGCGAATCGTCGTACGCGAGCTACACCCAGTTCGAGCGCGCCAGCACGGTGCCGGAGCAGACGATCACGATCTACTACGACTCGTATCAGAATCTTCTGGCGCAGGGTGTGCCGGTCGGCGCGCCGCGCGTCGCGCGCTGGCAGCCCGATCCATTTCCCGATCGCGGCCGATTCACGCCGGACCCGCGCTGAATTGGTAAGTCCCCCGGCCGCCGTCCGATCCGGTTCGGCGGTCGGGCAGCGGCCACATCCAGCGATGCGACAGCCGCGCAGCGGGTCGCGCGCGGCTTCCACCGCTGGCGGCGGTTGTTGCGCGCGCAAGCGGCGGGCATACTGGACCTGCGATGCGCGAGCGTGCCGATTCCAGCGACGAACACTTGATGCTCGCCTATGCCGCCGGCGATGCCGCGGCATTCGATACGCTCTATGCGCGGCACAAAGGCGGCGTCTATCGCTATCTGCTGCGCCAGTGCCGCGACGCCGGCATCGCCGAGCAACTTTTCCAGGACGTGTGGATGAATCTGATCCGCGTGCGTTCCAGTTACCAGCCCAGCGCCAAATTCACGACGTGGCTGTACACGCTCGCGCATAACCGCATGATCGACCATCATCGCGCCAGCGGTCGCGTCATGCTCGTATCGACCGATGATGAAAATCACGCCGACGTCGTCGCCGCACTGCCCGCGAGCCGACACAACGAGCCGGAGTCGCGCGCGTCCAACCGCGAGCTCGGCGCGCGGCTCAAGGATGCGGTGGCCGCCCTTCCGGCTGCCCAGCGCGACGCCTTTCTGCTGCAGCAGGAGGGCGGTCTGACGCTCGAAGAAATCGCGGCACTGACCGGCGTCGGCGCCGAGACCGTCAAGAGTCGCTTGCGCTATGCGACGAACAAATTGCGCGCCGAGCTCGCCGACCTCTCCTCTCAGCTGCGCGAGGACACCGGATGAATCCGGCCAACAAGCATCGCGATCCCGACGTCGACGCCGCCTGGCGCGCGGCCAGCCGCGACCAGCCGCCGCCGGCGCTCGACGCCGCGATCACCGCCGCGGCGCGGCGCGCGGTCGGCGCCGGACCGCAGCGTCTCGATGCGCCGCGCGCCTGGTGGCCCGTCGCCGCCGCGGCCGTCGTCGCGGTTGTCGCGATCGGCATCGTCGAGATGACTCCACCCGACCAGATCGCGCCGACGGAGATTTCACCCGCCGCACCGCAAGCGACGCCACCGGCGGAAACCGCTCGCGACCAGCGCGCGGCTGCGCCCGCCGCGGTCCTGCAGCTAACGCCGTCCCGTCGCATCGAAGCGCCGCGCATGGTCGAGCGCGCGGCGCCGCCGATTCGCGCCGATGCGCCGGCCGCCGCAACCGAGGCAACTGGTGGAACCGCATCGGAGGCGACTCGCCAACGCGAACCCGCAGCAGCGCGCGAAGCCGCCAAGCCGGGCATACCGTTCCCTGCCTCGCCGTCCGATGCGAGCCCGGCCATGAATGCGGCCGCAGCGCCCGGCGCCGATCGCCTGACCACCGCGCCGACGAGTCCGAAGGCGCGGCAACAAACGCCACCGTCGAACGCCGGCGCGAGCGCGCAGCAAGCGCCGGCACCCTTCGCCGAAGACGAGCGCAAGACCTCACCCGCCGCCGCCGGTGCGCTTGCCGCGCACCGCGAGGCCGCGCCTTCGAACCCGCAGCCGGCGCTCGCCAAGCGCGCCCAGGATAGCGCAGCAGTGAGCGACGAGGCCCAGCCGCGGACGGTCGACGAATGGATCCGGTTGATCCGCCGGCTCAAGGCCGAGGGCAGGAACGATCTCGCGGCCAAGGAGCTCGCCGCGTTTCGCACGCGCTATCAGGAGCGCGCGGAGGCCTTGCTTCCCGCCGACCTGCGGGATGCCAAGCCTTGAGCTAGAGCGTCGTCGCTGCGCGCAAGCGCAACAGCTTCTTGATCGGCGCCGGCAGCGCAGCGCCGCCGGCATCCGCCAGCGGCAGCCACAGCAGTCCCGGCTCTTCGGCGCGCCGCGGCCAGTGGCGCACGGCGCAAGGCAGCGGCTCGAGCGTCAGGCGGAAGTGGGTGAAGCCATGCTCGATCGACGGCAGCGCGGCGCCGGGCGTGACGTCGGCCGCAAAACGCGCGCGGCAATGCGCGGTCGCGTCGGCGCCTTCGACGAGCTCAGGCAGACTCCACAGTCCGGCCCAGATGCCGACGTTCGGCCGGCGCTCGAGCAGCACCTCGCCGTGCCGCTCGAGCAGGAGCACCGTGGTCGCGCGCTGCGGCAGCGCTTTTTTTGCGCGCCGTCCCGGAAGCTCGGCGATCCGATGCTCGCGGCGTGCGACGCAATCGACCGCGACCGGGCAGACATCGCAGCGCGGCCGGCTGCGCAGGCACAAGGTGGCGCCGAGGTCCATCAGCGCCTGCGTATAGGTTTCGATACCGCGCGCCGGCAACAGCGCCTCGGCGCGCGCCCAGAGCGCGCGTTCGACGACCGGATCGGAGGGGAGGCCGCCGATGCCGGCGTGACGCGCCAGCACGCGCTTCACGTTGCCGTCGAGAATCGCGCCGCGCGCTCCGAAGGCGAAAGCCGCGATGGCCGCCGCGGTCGAGCGTCCGATGCCGGGCAGCGCCGCGATCGCCGCCGCATCGCGCGGAAAAACGCCGCCATGCTGCGCGACCACCGCCTGCGCGGCGCGATGGAGCATATGCGCGCGCCGGTAGTAGCCCAATCCGCTCCACTGCTCGAGCACGCGCTCGATCGGCGCGGCGGCCAGGCTTGCCACGTCGGGAAACGCTGCGATGAATCGTTCGAAATACGGGATGACCGTCGCGACCTGCGTCTGCTGGAGCATGAACTCGGAAA
>JBDTNP010000290.1:0-4330 GCA_039933695.1 Betaproteobacteria bacterium
AGGTCAATTACCAAGCGGCGTACACCGATGCGGTCGACATGATGAAGGACGGCCACGCGCAGGTGTTCACGCTCGGGACGACCGCGCCGGCATCCGCGATCATGGATCTCGCCAGCGCGCGCGACGTGGTGATCGTTCCGGTCGACGACAAGACGATGGGCGAGCTGAAGAAGATGAATCCCGGCTACAACAGGCTGACGATCAAGGCGGGCACGTATCCGAAGCAGGACAAGGACGTGCCGGCGATCGGCTACACGACGCACGTCGTGGCGGCCTGTGACTTGCCCGAGGACGTCGTCTACAAGATGACGAAGGCGATGGCGACGCACGTCGACGACATGGCGGCGGTGGTCAAGCCGATCGCTGGCCTGACGCCAAAGGACATGGCGGTGGACATCGGCGTGCCCTTCCACAAAGGCGCCGCCAAGTACTATAAGGAAGTGGGCGCGATGTAGCGGTGCAGAGTTCGCGCAACGACATCGACGGGGCGGCGCAACGCCACCCCGCGCGGCGCGCGGCTTCCGGGGGAGGCTAGACACGTGTCCGAAGCGGCCCCCCCGGTCATCGTCTCCGACGAAAAACTGGCGACGACGCCCGGCAGCGTCGCGGTGCGGTGGCTGATCAATGCGGTCGCCGTCGCGATGTCGCTCTATCACATGTATGTCGCCGCGTTCGGCCCGCCCGAGGCGATCATCTTTCGCGGCACGCATCTGTTGTTCGCGCTGACGCTGGTCTTCCTGCTCTACCCGATCAAGCCCCGCGGCGCGCCCGGGTGGCGGGCTGCGGACCTGCTGTTGCTGGCGCTGGGCTACGGCTTCGTGCTGCACATCTTCGCTAACTACGAATACTTCATCAACCGCATCATCTACATCGACGATCTGACGATCGCCGACAAGTTCTACGCAGTGGTCGCGGTGGCGATCGTGCTCGAGGCGACGCGGCGCGTCATCGGCCTCGCGCTGCCGCTGACCGCCGCCGCGTTCCTGATCTACGCGATCGGCTTCACCCGGATCACGCCGCAGGTGCTGATGGAGCAGCTCTATTTCTCGACCGAGGGCATTTTCGGCTCGACGCTGGGCGTGTCGGCGAGCTATGTGATGCTGTTCGTGCTGTTCGGCTCGTTCATGGAGCGAAGCGGCACGGGCCAGCTGTTCATGGACTTTTCGATGTCGCTTACCGGCCATACCGCCGGCGGACCTGGCAAGGTCGCGATCGTCTCGTCGGCGTTGTTCGGCACCGTGTCCGGCAGCGCGGTGGCCAATGTCATGGTCGACGGGCCGATCACCATCCCTCTTATGAAGCGCACCGGCTTCCGTCCGCCCTTCGCTGCGGCAGTCGAGGCGGTGGCCTCGACTGGAGGCCAGATCATGCCCCCGGTGATGGGCGCGGCCGCGTTCGTGATGGCCGAATTCCTCGCGGTCCCGTACGCGCAGGTCGCGCTCTGGGCCGCGATTCCCGCGCTGCTCTATTACGTCTCACTGTTCTTTGCCGTGCATTTCGATGCCAAGCGTTACCACCTGGCAGGAGTTCCCAGGTCGCAACTGCCGCGCTTCTTCAAGGTGATGGCGGTACGAGGCCACCTGTTCGTCCCGATATTCGTCGTCCTCTTCGGGCTGATGCTCGGCTACTCGGCGCCGCTGTGCGCGCTTGCCGGGGCATTGACCTGCATCCCGATGGCGCTGCTCCGCGCCAGCACGCGAGGCGGAATCGGCTGGCGGAACGTCTTCGATGCGCTGGTCGACGGCGCGCGCAACACCCTTTCGGTGGCGATGGCCTGCGCCTGCGCCGGCATAGTCATCGGCTGCGTGACGATCACCGGGCTTGGCATTACATTCACCGACTTCATCATCGTGCTCGCGCAAAGCTCTCTGGTCGCGGCATTGGTCCTTACGGCGATGGCGGGGATCGTCCTCGGCATGGGCATGCCGACCACGCCATCGTACATCGTCATGGTGTCGCTGCTGGTGCCGGCAATCATCAAGCTAGGCGCGATCGCGCCCGCGGCGCATATGTTCGCGTTCTATTTCGCCACGCTGTCGGCGATCACGCCGCCTGTCGCGCTGGCCGTCTTCGCGGCGGCGGGGCTCGCGAAAAGCGATTTGTGGGCAACCGGCTTGCAGGCAGTCCGCATCGCGGCTGCAACCTACATCGTGCCGTTCATGCTCATCTACGAGCCGTCGTTGATGCTGATCGGCGACTGGTTCGAGAGTCTCACTTCGTCGGCCTCGGCGGTGATCGGTGTTATGTGCCTGGCCGCCGGCCTGCAGGGCTACCTGTTGCGGGAGGCGCGGTGGTGGGAGCGCGCGGCTCTCGTTGTCGCCGCCTTGCTGCTGATCAAGCCGGGCTACCTCAGCGATGCGATCGGGCTCGCGCTCCTCGCGGGCGTCGTGTTTTCGCAAAAGCTCGCGCCGGCGAAATAGCGGGTCGTATTGCCCGGCGGGCACGACGACGCAGGCCACCGTAGCGAACTTCTCCCGGCACGTGCGGACCAAGGCAATGGCGCCGGCAGCGGGGCAGTGCGCTTACAATGGGAGAATGATCATGGCATCTCGATCGGCGGCGGACGAAGCACACCGGATTGATCCGACCGGCCATGGGCAGGCGCTCGCCGCCGACGCCGATGCGCGGCCGATCCGCGCGTCGCACCGAGACGGTGGAACGCGGCTGGTCTGGGTCGTGCTTGCGCTGCTTGTGCTGGGAGCGCTCGCCTATTTTCTCTGGCAGAAGAACCAGCAGACAGAGGCGACCTCGCCGAGTCCGGCGGCACCCGCCGCTGCGGTGCCCCAGGCGGCCGAGGCGCCCCCCGCGGTCAATCATCCGATCGAACAGGCGCGGGCGACCGTGCCGCTATCGGTCGAGCAGAAGCTGCTGCCCGCGCTGATGGTCAGCGACACAACTATGCAGAATGCGCTGGCCGATCTGTTCGGCTCGGCAGCGTTGGGGCGGATATTCTACGAGGACGCGATCGTCCACCGTTTTGTCACGACGGTCGACAACCTGCCGCGCAAGACGCTGCCACCGCGCTACCTGCCGGTCAAGCCGCCGGGCGGAGCGTTCGTCACCGCCGGCAGCGACGAAGCGCTGACGATCGGCGCCGACAACGCCGCGCGCTACGCACCCTATGTGCGGCTGGTCGATGCGGTCGACGCGAAGACGCTGGCCGGCATCTACGTGCACTTCTACCCGCTGCTGCAGGAGGATTACCGCGCGCTCGGCTACCCCAGCGGCTACTTCAATGACCGTTTGGTACAGGCGATCGACGATCTGCTTGCCGCGCCCGACATCACGCAGCCGGCGGCGCTGACGCAGCCGAAGGTCTTGTACGTGTATGCGGACCCCGAGCTCGAATCTCGCTCTGCCGGCCAGAAGATCATGATGCGCATGGGCAGCGAGAACGCCGCCCGGCTCAAGGCCAAGTTGCGCGAAATACGCGCGGAGATCGCCGCGCCAGGCGTTGCGGGTCTCAGGAAAAAATAGACCCCGCAGGCAGGATCGAGCATCGATGGACGAACCGATGGCGACAGCACGACTGCTCGCCCGGCGCCGGGCGCTCGCGATGCTTGGTGCGTCGGGCGCGGCGCTGCTCGCGGCGCGGCACGCCGGGGCAGCAACGGCCGACGGTAAGCTTCCGGCGTGCGTCGTCCGCCCGCGACAGACCGAAGGCCCGTTTTTTGTCGAGGGTGACCTGGAGCGATCGGATCTGCGCATCGACCCGCGCGCCGGCGCGGTCAAACCGGGGGCGCCGCTGCGGGTCGCCTTCCGGGTCTCCCGGGTCGTCGCCTCGACATGCACGCCGCTCGCCGGCGCGCAGGTCCACGTCTGGCATTGCGACGCGGCCGGCGATTATTCATCGGTGCGCGACCCGCGCGTGCCGAAAGCCGGCGAGGCATTCTTGCGCGGCTTCCAGACGACCGACGCGGCGGGAACTGCGCGGTTTCTGACCATCTATCCGGGCTGGTATCCCGGACGCGCGGTCCACGTGCACTTCAAGATCCGCACCGCCGATGCCCCGCACTCCGAGTTCACCTCACAGCTTTATTTCGACGAGGCGCTGAGCGAGCGTATCTATGCGACGGCACCCTATGCGAGTCGCGGGCGGCCGAAGCTTTCCAACGGCGACGACTTCCTGTTTCGCGACGGCGGCAGGCAACTTCTGCTCGACGTCACGCCGGAAAGCGCAGGCTACGTCGCCGTGTTCGACATCGGTCTGCAAGCCTAGCGCACCGGGTCGGTCGCAGTCACGCGATGCGGTAAGGATCGAGCTGCAGTGATTCGAGCCGCGCGCCGAGCAGAACGACATGACCGGCGCGGCGATGGACGCCGTCGTCGG
>JBDTNP010000291.1:0-6059 GCA_039933695.1 Betaproteobacteria bacterium
CGGCCTTGGCTTTGCGGGCAGCCCGCCGCGCCTTGGCTTCGGGCGAGCTATCCGACCGGCGGAGCCGCGACAGCGTGCGCGAAACCGCGCCTGCGCCGGCCAGCGCCAGCAGCGGCTGGGTGATCGTCGCATCGTAGGCACGCTTGCGTGCGGCGCGACAGTCGGGGCACAGCTTGGCGCCCGGCGCATTGCGTCGTCCGCAGATCTGGCAACTCATCGGGTCCCTTGATCTGTTCTTGTCGCCCCGGGGTGGGGCCGGGGACGGTCCCTATGATACCGTCATAATGGCCGGTTGTCGCAACTCGCCCGAAGCGGGCCACAGCCGGCCGGGCGTCGCACTTACACGTTGCCGCGGTCAGAGCGCGCGCAGGCGGCGCGCCCGGACGGGGGTCAGCAGCATGCCCGAAACCGACTGAAAGGACTCGCCAGCAAGGTTGGCGAGCCCGAAGCGCGGTGCCTGCGCCGGGTCCGGTGCCCGATAGGTGCCGAACAGCCGGTCCCAGAACGAAAAGCATTGGCCGTAGTTGGAGTCGGTGGCCGGCGCTTCGGGCAGATGATGCACGCGATGCATCGCCGGGGTCACCAGCAGCCAGCGCAACGGGCGCTCGACCCACGCCGGGTAAGCGATGTTCGCGTGCTGCGCCATGCTGAGCGGATTGATCAGCAGCGTGCGCGCCGCCTCCATCCATAGCGGCAATCCGAGCAATAGGTACAGCGCGAGTTTGACCGCGACGTCGATCGCGACCTCGATCGGATGATGTCGGATGCTGGTGCTGACATCGACCTGCGCGTCCGAATGGTGCACCGAGTGCATCAGCCATAGCCAGCGCTGGGCGTGAAACAGCCGATGCACCGCATAGGTGGACAGATCCATGACGACGAAGGCGACGATCAGTTGAGCGGCCAGCGGCAGCGGGGTCAACAGTCCGGTCGGGGTAATGGTGAGGCGCGACGGAATATCCAGCAGCCATGCGCCGACCAGCCCGTCGGCGACCGCGACTACGCACACGAACAGGGCGAGGTTGCGCAGAACGTGCCGCCGCCGCGACGGCATGCTTCGCACCAGTGGCGCGCCGTCCTCCCACAGCAGCAGGAAAGCGAACGTGCCCGCCATCAACCCGTAATAGGCGATGCGGAGCAGCGACAGTATGTCGTTCATCGCTTGTCGTCGGCCGGAGCCGGACGCGAGCGGATTCGTGTCCGGCGGCGCTCCTTGCGCTACTTTTTCCTGCGCCGAATCACCAGGCCGGCGGCGATGCCGACGACGACGACCAGGCCGATCAGCCCGACTTCGTCGAGTGTGGGCACTTGGAAAAAGATGGCCGAGTTGGTACCGGCAAGCGCCGGCAGCGAGCAGAGCAGCGTGGCGGCGGCAACAAGAAATTTCATTTTTACCCCTGAATGGTGACGGCGTTTCATTCTCGGCGGGAGGAAGCTGGCGGTCAAGCCGTCATGGCGTTGGCGCGCCGCTAGCGTCCCGCGTCCCGGGGCGCGCCCGGGCATTGCGGCACCTTGCCCCAGTAGCCTTCGCAATACTGCAGCCCAACGCTTTGCTCGCATCCGATGCGACGGAAAAAATCCTCGCGCTTGCAGCGCGCCATCGCCTCGTGCATTTGCTGCCAGCGGTCGGGTTGCGGTGCAGCGGCCGGAGTCTGCGTCCGCGCGACGGCCGCCGGCGCAGCGGCCGGCGGCGTGGGGGCCGTCGCGGCCGCGGGCGGCGGCGGTTGCGGCGTCGATCGCGATCTGGCCGCGGCAGCCGCCGCGGCCTTCGTCGCTGGCCCGGCGGGAGCGGTCGTCGGGCTCGCAGCTGATTTGGATGCCTCAGCAGCGGACCCGGGCGCAGCAGACTGATCTTTGGCCAGGTCGGGCGCGGCACCTGCCTGCGTCGGCGACTGCGCTGCCGGCGCGCTGGCATCTTTCGACCCGTCGACCGGCATTGGCGCGGTAGCCGCGTCCGAGCCTTTACCAGCCTCGGTCGAACCCGTCGCCTCTTTCGCGCCGCTCGATAGCGACACGCGATACGCGACGAAGCCGCCGATCGCGAGCACCGCGACCAGCGCGAGCATCGCGGCAATCAGGCCGAGCTTGGGCGGAACGCCGCTGACCGGCACCGGAGGAGCCTCGGGCGGCACCGCTGTCGCGGCGGCCGGGGGCGGGCTGCCCGCCGGCATGCGGGGCGGAATGGTCGCGCCAGACGACGATGGCGCCGGCCTTGCCGGTGCGGCGGCGGCTGCGACGGGCACCGGTTCGGCCGGCAGGGTCGTCCCGCACTGGACGCAAAACCTGGCGCCCGACTGCGTTTCGTAACCGCAGGTCGTGCATTTCATCGTCCGTCCTCCGTTGGCCGTCGAATCACCAGCTTGCAACGCCACCTTGTCGTTGCGCCGCAGCGCCGCTCGATTCGGCGGATAAGTGTAACCCGGCGCCGTGCGCCCTGTCGCGGCGGCCCCCGGCGCGATCGCCACTCTAGAGCGTGAGTCGCCATGTTTCGGCCACCAGGTCGCGGCCGAAACTGTGATGCGCGTGGCCACGCGTGCGGCGAAAGCCCCCCCGCTCGTAGACGTGCCGCGCCGCGGCGAGCTCGCTTTGCGTCCACAGCACCATGCTCCGATAACCGGCCCGGCGCGCGAAGCGGATGCATTTCCCCACGAGCCGCGCACCGAGACCCCGGCCGCGAGCTTCGGGCTCTACCAGCAGCAGCCGCAGCCTGGCGACGTCAGCCGATTGCCGGACGACAAACACCGAACCCAGCCTCGTGTCGCCATCGTCGGCGATCCAGCAACGTTCATGCCCGGCCTCGAAACGCTGCACGAATCGGGCGGCGATGGCGGCGACCAGCGCCTCGAACTGCGCGTCGTACCCGTATTCGAGCGCATACAATTCTCCGTGCCGCTGCACGACCCAGCCGATGTCGCCCGGCCGCGGCGCGCGCAACGCGACCGGCCGTTGTGGCGCCCCGCGTCCACCGAGCAGACGCTCGATTGCCGCCGCCGCCTCGACCAGGCGACGCTGATCGCCGGCCGCAAGCGTGTCGAGCAGCGCGCCGGCCTGATCGTGCGATCGCCGGTCGAGCGGCTCGAACGCCGCCCGCCCCTTGTGCGTCAGCGTCAGCAACTGCCGCCGGGCGTCGGCCGCGCTGGGGCGGCGGCACAGCATTCCCTTCGACTCGAATCCGTGCACGATGCGGCTCAGATAGCCTTCGTCCACGCTGAGTCTTGCCGAAAGCTCGGTCGCAGTAGGAGCGACTGCGTCGGCCGATTGCGGATGCGCAAGCTCGTAGAGCACGCGCACCTGCGCCAGCGAGAACGGGCTGTCGAGCAGACCTTCCTGGAGCACGCCGATGCGCTGCGTGTAAAAACGATTGAAGCGACGCAGCGCGGCGATCCGCGCCTCGCGCACCGCCTTGTTCGCCGCCGACGTGGCCATCGGATCGCCCTTCCGGCCCTGGATGCGGGCCGTCGTCGCCACTGTCCGGCCGATTAGTTGCTTTTGTCAACTAATCGGCAGGCAGGCCCGGCTACTTCAGCCGACGTGCTGGCGCAGGAAATCGAGCGTGCGCTGTCGCGCCAGCGTCGCGGCGGCAGGATCGTACGAGCCGCGCTGGTCGCAATTGAACCCATGGTCGGCGGCATAGACATGGACGGCGACGTCAGAGTGCGCTTCGGCAAAGGCGCGAACGCCGGCCACGGGAAGCACGTGGTCGCGCTCCCCGAAATGCGCGACCACCGGACATCTGGGCTGCTCGGCGGCAGCTTCGAGAATCCCCCCGCCGTAGTACGACGCCGCGCAGGCAAAGCCCTTCAGGCGGCACGCCGCGAGCCACGTGATCAGGCCGCCCCAGCAATAGCCGACGATGCCGACCTTGCCTGCGGTTGCGACGGCGGCGCGGGCGGCATCGACGTCGAGCAGCGCGGCATCGGGAGTTGCTTTTGCCTTGTATTCGCGACCGCGAGCGATGTCCGCAGCGGTGTACCCCAGGTCGACGCCCTTTTCGATGCGGTCGAACAGCGCCGGCGCGATGACTCGGTAGCCGTCGGCCGCGTAACCGTCGCAGACATCGCGAATGTGGCTGTTGACGCCGAAAATTTCCTGGACGACGACCAGGGCGCCGCGCGGCGTGCCCTCCGGGTCGGCGCGGTAGGCGGCCAGGCGGAATCCGTCGCCGGCCGAGATTTCAGTCATCGTTCCCATCGAGAGGGGTCCTTCGCTGGTTGGCCGCGCATTATCGCATCTCACGAGCGCGCATCGATGCCTGCGCCGCGCATGGGATAATGCGCTTGCGTCATTCGTTCACGGGGATCGTGCAATGAAGCCCAACAGCAAGAAGATCGAGGCTCTGATCACGGAGTTGCTGGTCGAGATCGGCGAGGACCCGCACCGGGAGGGTCTGCTCAAGACGCCGCAACGGGTCGCGCAGGCGATCGAGTTTCTCACCTCCGGCAGCAGGGCCGATCCGCAGAAGCTGATCAACGGCGCGGTGTTCACGCAGGCGACCAACAGCATGGTCATCGTCAAGAACATCGAGGTCTACAGCTTGTGCGAGCATCACATGCTGCCTTTCTTCGGCCGCTGTCACATCGGCTACATACCCAGCGGACGCGTGTTCGGCGTATCGAAGCTCGCCCGTCTGGTCGACATGTACGCGCGCCGGCTGCAGCTTCAGGAAAGGCTGACCGAGCAGATCTCGCAGGAAGTGATGGATTCGGTTGCCGCGAAAGGCGTCGGCGTGATGATCGAGGCCCGCCATCTGTGCATGATGATGCGCGGCGTCGAAAAGCAGAATTCGGTGATGATCACCTCGTCGGTGCTCGGCACCTTCCGCGAGTCGACGGCAACGCGCGAGGAATTTCTCGCGCTGATCGGTAATCGCGCGACGTGAACGAACGTATGCGGCGGTTGCCCGGCGCTCAGGCTTCCAGCCACCAGCGGTAGAGCGTTCCGGCGCAGCTTCTGGCACCCCGGGCGGCAACCGGAGGCAGGCGCAGCGGCCGCAGGAACATCTCCACCGGCAAGTCGCGCGGCGCAAACCGCCGCGCCACCGCCGAGATGCGCCCGCGGAATGCCCGGTATGCGTCGTCGACCGAGCCGGATCCCTTGTGGGTCGCCTGCCACAGATGCCGGAAGGCGATGCGGCCGTCGTCGTCTGCCGTCTGCAACAGCCGATGCGTCATCGTGCGGCCGATGCGCCAGCGTCCGTGCCGTTCGCGCTCCTGGTAGCGCCGGAAATAGCGATAGAAATGCTTGTAGTGGCGGACCTCGTCGGCATAGATATGCGCCGCCAGGTCTTTCAGCACCGGCTCGTCGGCGTAGGCGCGCATTGCGCCGTACAGCGTCGCCGTGCCCATTTCGACGACGCAGCGCGCGGCGAGCTCGAGCGCCCGGGCGGGCTCGAGCTCGGGGACCGTGCAAGTCTGGCGGTATTCGTCGAAGAAGCTATCGTAGGTCCGCTGCCAGTCGAAATCCGGCCAGACGCGCTCGACATAGGCGCGCAGCGCCGCGCCGTGCTGCACTTCTTCGTGCTCCCACGACTCGGCGAGCCACCCGGCCACGACCTCGTCGTCGTCGAAATAGGACACCAGATTGTGCGCGTACAGATCCGATCCGGTCTCGACGAACGAGGCCATCGTCAGCATCTGGAAAAGCGTCTGGTCGTCCGCCGCCCGCGCCCGGTCGGCGCCGGCGTAATCGATGTCGGCAAGCTGCCAGGCGCCGCGCGCACGCCAACCCTGGCTTGGCTCGCCCCCCGCGCGCGGTTCCGGCGTTCGTGCATCAAGCATCACATTTCTCCCTGTCTTCCCTGTAAGACAGCGTCCGGGGCAGAAAATCCCGCGGTTGCAGACAACAACATGCATCCGCGGCGCGAAACTTGCAATAGTCTTGGTCCGGGCCCGAGGCCCTACGGCTAGAATGGCCGTTTTGGTGCGCCCGGGGACAGCGATGCCCGAAAGCTTGCGCCGAGTCGCAGTCATCGGCAGCGCACGGATTCCCTTTGCGCGCAGTAACACCCGGTACGTCGATGCCGGTAACCCGGACATGCTGACCGCAGCCTTCGCAGCCAT
>JBDTNP010000292.1:0-7956 GCA_039933695.1 Betaproteobacteria bacterium
GTATCGGCCGCGGCAACGCCTGGGACGAATTGCGCGAGCTCGCCTTGATGCTGGCGGGGAAGGCCGTGCCTGCGGCAGCCTAAAGTCGCCGGCACGAGCGACGACGCCACACCGCGCCCGATGGCGACGCCTGTGCTTCCGATTTCGCCGCACGAGCGCGGATGGATCATCGCGACGGTGATGCTGGGCACCGTCTCGACCATCACCGCCGCGACGATCATCAATGTCGCCTTCCCTGCGCTTATCGCCGAGTTCCATGTCGGCCACGACACGCTGCAATGGGTCGCGGCCGGATTTCTCGGTGCGATGACTACGACGATGCTCGCGACCGCATGGCTGGTCGAAACGCACGGCCAGCGCCGCACGTTCATCGCAGCGCTGGCGATCTTTCTCGCTTCGTCCGCCCTCGGCGCGGCGAGCTTCGGCCCCGACGTGCTGATCGCATCGCGCGTGCTGCAGGGTGCGGCAGCCGGCATCCTGCAGCCGCTGGCGATGATCGCCTTGTTCGAAGTGTTCCCGCCCGAGCGCCGCGGCCGCGCGATGGGACTGTTCGGGCTCGGCATCGTGCTGGTGCCCGCGATCGGGCCCAGCATCGGCGGCATTCTGCTGGAGACGTTCGGCTGGCGTTCGATCTTTTTGCTGCCGCTGCCTTTTTGCGTCGCCGGCCTTTTGCTGGGCTGGCGCTTTCTGCCGGGTCCGCACGGCGATGGGCCGCAGACACGCTTCGACTCGGCCGGTTTCGCGTTGCTGGCTGCCACGCTGGCCTCGCTGCTCAGCGTTCCCGTCGTCGGGCATCGGGCGGGATGGGCGTCGATCGAGCTCGCCGGCATCGCCGGGTTGACCCTGGTGCTGCTCGCCGGCTTTATCGGGTGGGAATTCCGCGCCCGTGCACCGCTGCTGGCGCTCCGGCTTTTCGCCGGCGGCGGTTTCCGCGCCACCGCGCTGGTCGCGCTCGCTTACGGTCTGGGACTCTTCGGCACGACTTACCTGATCCCGGTATTCGTCCAGGATGTCGCCGGCTATTCGCCTTCGCGCGCGGGCGCTCTGCTGATCGTCCCCGGTCTCGGTCTCGCGGTGACGATCGCTCTGGCGGGCCGCTGGACCGATCGTGTCGAGCCGCGACGCATCGTCATCGCCGGGCTCGCGCTGTTCGCCCTGTCCAGCCTGTTGCTGGCCTTCGCCAGTCGAGGCACCGGATTTATCGTCCTGGGCATCTGGCTGCTGATCGGCCGCGTCGGGTTGGGCATGATCATTCCGGCGCTTTCGGTCGCCGCGGTGCAGGCGCTCGACGAGAGCTACATCGCCTACGCCGCTTCGGCGGTCAATTTCGTCCGTCAGCTCGGCGGCGCCATCGGTGTCAATCTACTCGCGGTCCTGCTCGAATGGCGGCTGGGCGTGCACGGCGCGACCGGCGCTGTAACGGCCTTTCAAGAATGCTTCTGGGTGGTTACGATGGCGTTTGCGGCCGCGACTGCGGCCGCCTGGTCGATCCGCAGGCATCGACCGGACAACGATAACCCGGTCCTGCGCTAGGAGGCCGTCATGTACCGCAAGATTCTCGTCGCCTATAACGGCGCTCCGGAGTCGCGGCTGGCACTCGACGAAGCGGTGCGGATCGCGCCCGACGCCTCGGTCGAAGTCCATCTTGCCGCCGTCGTGCACTACCCTTCGGCGTACCTGCTCGCCGGCGAGTACGTTCCCGAGGTGGCGCTTGCGGACGAGCGCGAGCACATGGAGGCGGACCTCAAGACGGCACACGGGCTGCTCGCCGCCAAGGGGATAAACGTCATCGATCACCTGGTCGTCGGCGAGCCGGTCGATGTGCTGACCAAGCTGGTTGCCGAGCTGGGCATCGACCTTTTAATCCTCGGACATCCGCGCAGCAAGTCGTTCGCGCTGCGCTGGTGGCGCGGCTCGGTCGACGCGATCCTGATCGAGCGCGTGCGCTGCAGCATCCTGGTTGCCGCCGATCCGAAGCGCTGATCGCGCCTAAGGCGCCGGCGCAAGGCTCAAGTCGCCGTAGAAAGTCTCGGCGACGGCGCCGGTGTTGTCGGTGTCGGTCATCAGCTCGATCGCCGTCACGCGGCCCGGCTCCTCGCCGAAGACGCGCCGGTAATCCTCGGCGAGGTTGCGCCGGTAGCTCTGCCAGCGCCCTGCGCCTTCTTCGTCGCTGGAGACGGCGATCATGCGTATGCGCGATGTGAGCGCGCTGACCGTCGTCGATTCCGGCGGAACTTTCGCCCCCCAGATATACATCAGCACCGCGTACGGCAGCGCATGCCCCGAGATCGCCTCCGCCAGTGCGCCGGCGGCGCGGTCGCGGGCCTTGAGCGACGCGGGGTTGCCGGAGAATGAAATCATCACGCGCGCCGGCGAGTCCTCGCTTCGGCGAGAACGCGTGTCCGCGCCGGGGATCGGTCGCGCTTTCCAGCGCCACGAAAGCATCGGAAAGGCGCGCGGATCGAAGTCGGTCCGCCAGGCAAGGATCGACGCCGAGCCTCGCGCGCTGGCGCGCAGGACGACCACGCCTTCGTCGGCGACCAGCGTGTACTCGGTCGGCTGCTTGCTCGCCGCCAGCAGCACGGTTTGCCATGCGCCTGGCACCGCACCGGGTTGCGCGGTCGAAAAGCGCGGCGGATCGGGCGCTTGCGCGCAGGCGTCGCAGGCGGCGATCAGGCAGGCGAGCATGACCAGGTTTTTCACTGCAGATCCTCCGGCACACAAGTTGTCCTGCGCCCGAGCAGCGCGCAGCGGGTCAATAGCCGGCCATCGCGATCCCAGGCCTCGACCCGCCACGAACCTGCGCCCGGCTCGCGCTGCAGGGTGAGAAAACCGAACGTCGAAGACGCGGTCATCGTCGCGACGACGGCATCGGCGGCGGGCCTTGCATCCGGCGGCAGCGGGCGCGGCAGCGGCTCGTCGAGCCGGGTGCCGCCGTTGCCGGAAATGAACTGCGGCGGTTGCCCGGTGGCGAAGCTCACCGCCTCGAACAGGTGGTTGTGCCCGGACAGCAGTGCGTCAATGTCGGGCGGAAACAGCAGTGGCCCGTTGCTCGCCGCGAGCACCGACTGCAGCGCCGCATTGCCCGGGTAGACGCCGGCGGGCCGCTTCGTGGTATCGGTCGCGAAGCCGAGGATCGGATGGTGATCGACGAAGAAATTGTGTGCCGCGCCGCGAGCGAGTTCCATCGCGCGCCTAAACTGCACCGAGTAGATCGCATACACCGGATGGTCGACGCGCAACGGTGCGACCCCTACCGTCGATGAGTCGAACACGATCAGCTGCGTGTCGGCGGATAAGGGCACGACGTAAGGATCGCTGTAGTCGCCGCGAAGATCGTTGGACGCGTCGATGCAATCGCGCCCGTTGACCAGCGGGCGCGGATCGAGAAACCGCCACCAGCCCTGCCCGGCGCGGCTGCAGGATTCGTGATTGCCGCGGACAAAGACCCACGGCGCGGCGGCGAGCAGATCGCGTGCCGGTGAAAAAAAATCGGCGTCCCATGCGTCCCAGCCATAGCCCCACGGGCTGCCGATGCATTTGCCGTTGCCGTCGGGGCAGGCGCTCTCACGGTAGTGGTAATCGCCGACATGGATGACCAAGTCCGGCTTCTTCGCGGCGGCCGCCGCGGCAAGTCGCGCGAACGGCCACGCTGCGGCGTCGTTACACGCCTGGACCTCGGCATTCTGGACGACGCAGCCGGTATCGCCGACAACGACGATGCGCCGCGCATCGTGTCGCAGCAAGGGCAAGGTGTGGCCGCCGACGCTCGCACGCGCCGCGCCCACCGGCAGCGGCCGCTCGCATACGAAGACCGGAAACGCCGACGGCTTCGATTCGGCCGCCGCATTTTTCGTCGCGCGCAGCGGCATCGTCTCGGGCACCGCCCGGATCGTCATCGCCAGCGTCTGTCCGTCGACGTCGACCGACGGGCAGGCAGGATCGGTCGTGATCACGCGCGCGATCGACGAACCGCCCTCGCCCAGAACGACGAACGCCGCGCGTACCGGATCGGCACCCGGCGTCATCGCGTTGGGACCCGCGCATGCCGCGAGCAGCGCGGCAACGATCGCGCTCATCGCCCGCGCCGAACGACGGGCCGATGGCCGCTCATCGACCCACTCGTTGACCAGCTCATCGGCGAACCCGTTGGCCCCCAGCGGCCGCCGCGAGTCGCCGCGCGAATTTGCGTAACACGACATCAGCGCCAGTCGCCCCATTGCGCGTTGAGCGCCGCGAGCACGGCGGGTCCGGCCGTATCGGTGCGCAGGATCCGCGGTCCCAGTCGCAACGCGCGAAAACCCCGGCGCAGCGCGGCAGCGGCTTCGTCGGGCGTCAGGCCGCCTTCGGGGCCGACCAGAATTTCAATCGGCCCGTCCGGCGCCGCCAGACCGGCAAGTGTGAGGTCGCCATCCGGCGCGAGCAGCAGCCGCAAAGACGCCTGTGACGGCGCGGCGAGCCACGCGTCGAAGCCGATCAAGGGATGCAGGCGCGGCAGCTGGTTGCGGCCGCACTGCTCGCAGGCGGCGATCGCGATCTGTCTCCAATGCAATGTCCGCTTGGCGGCACGCGATGCGTCGAGCCGGGCGACGCTGCGCGCCATCGCCACCGGCTGAATCGATTGCACCCCAAGCTCGACCGCCTTCTGGATTGCATAATCCATCCGATCGGCGGCGGCGAGCCCCTGCACCAGCGTCACCGCCAACGGCGATTCGCGGTCGGCCGCATGCGCGGCCCCGATCCGCACGTGCACGCCGCGCGGCTCGATGCGCAGAATGCGCGCAGCAAACTCCCCGTCATCGCCGTCGAACAGCGTGACGGCGTCGCCTGCGGCAAGCCGCAGCACGCGCGCCGCATGATGCGCGGCGGCATCGGGGAGCGCGATTTCGGCGCCCTCGGCCAACGGCAGCGGGCAATGGAAGCGCGGCGTCACAGTGGCCGCGACTGGAAGGTGCCTCGCATGTGCTAGCATTTTGCCACAGCATTGGACAGGAGAACCGCCATGGCCGCCGCGCAGCCGGTATGCAACTTCGGTTGGCCCGCGCCCGATTTCGATCTGATGGGCACCGATGGTAAACGCTATCGCCGCGACTCGGTGCGCGGCGACAAGGGATTGCTCGTCATGTTCATCTGCAACCACTGCCCGTATGTCAAGGCCGTGCTGGACAAGCTGGTGCGCGACGCCGGCGAGCTTCGCGACCACGGCATCGGCAGCGTGGCGATCTGCAGCAACGACGCGGCGGATTACCCCGAGGACTCGTTCGACAACATGAAGGCGCTGGCTGCGCGGATGCGCTTCCCGTTTCCCTATTTATGGGACGAGACGCAGGACGTCGCCAAGGCTTACGGTGCCATTTGCACCCCTGACTTCTTCGGGTTCAACGCTGCGCTCGAGCTGCAGTATCGCGGCCGGCTGGACGACGCCGGGCGCTCGCCCAAGCCCGACGCGCCGCGCGAGCTCTACGAGGCGATGCTGCAGGTCGCACGTACCGGCCGCGGGCCGGCGCAGCAGACGCCGAGCATCGGCTGCTCGATCAAGTGGCGGACGGCAGCGTAATCGTCACGACGCGCGTGCGATAAATTCACGCAGCGCATCGAGCACGAGGTCGGGCGCTTCGGCCATCATGCTGTGGCCGCATTCCGGAATCGTCACGACTTGCTTCTCCGGCAGCGCATCCTTCAGCGGGCCTGCGTTTTTCGGCGGGACCATCAGGTCGCGCTGGCCGAACACCAGCAGCACCGGACAACGGACCATCTTCGCGGCGGCGAGCCCGTCCGTATAACGATGGCAGGCCTCGAGGTCGGCATGCAGCACGCCGGGTCGCGAGCGCTCCATCAAGCGCAGCGCGACGTTCGTCATCCAGATGCCCGGCTGCCGGTTGCCGCCGAGATGGCTGGTTGCCGAGAAGGTCCAGCTGGTCATCAGCTCGTATGCCAGATGGTCGCCGGTTTTCGCCGCGTCGAGCAGGACATCGCTGACCAGCATCGGCGCGGCCGGGCCGAGCAGTGCGAGCGCGCGCACGCGTTCCGGATGTCGCGCCGTCATGTCGAGCGCCGCCAGGGCGCCCATGCTGTGGCCCACCAAAACCGCGCGATCGACGCCCAACGCATCGAGCAGCGCGGTCACCCAGTCGGCGATCGCTCCGATCGAAGTCCTGGCGCTGCCACCGCTCTTGCCGTGCGCGGGCAAATCGATCGCCAGCGCGTTACTGCCGTGATGGGCGAAATAACGCGCCTGCAGTCCCCAGACGCTGTGATCGTTCGCTGCGCCGTGCACGAACACGACCGTCGGCCGCGCGCGATCGAAGGTGCGCGTGCCGGTGTAGACATAGACAGGGTCGCCCTCGACGGTGACGTACACGGCTTCGGGCGGCGGCAGGGATCGAAAGTCGGCCGATATCAGACCTTGCCGGCGGCGTGGAGCGCGCGCGACAGGTCTTCGATCAGATCGCCCGGATGCTCGAGCCCGACCGATAGCCGGATCGTCCCTTCGGTGATGCCCGATGCCTCGAGCTCCGCGGCCGCCATCCGGAAGTGGGTAGTGCTCGCCGGATGGATCACCAGCGACTTGGCATCGCCGACGTTGGCAAGATGCGAGAACAGCTTCAGCGACTCGATGAATTTGCGTCCCTGCTCACGGCCGCCGCGGATCGCAAAGCTGAACACCGCGCCGCAGCCGAGCGGCAGCAGCCGCTGCGCGAGGGGGTGATCAGGATGGTCGGGTAGCTCGGGATACGCGACCGATTCGACCAGCGGATGCGCCGCCAGGAACGCGACGATCTGGCGCGTGTTGTCGACATGCCGCTGCATGCGCAACGGCAAGGTCTCTATCCCCTGCAGGATCTGGAACGCGGTCATCGGCGCCATGCACGCGCCGAAATCGCGAATCCCCTCGCGCCGCGCCCGAAGCAGGAACGCGGCGGTCGTCGATTCCTCGGCGAACACCATGTCGTGGAAGCCGGCATACGGCTCGGTCAGCGTCGGGAATTTGCCTGCGCTCGCACCCGCCCTGTTCCAGTCGAACTTTCCGCTGTCGACCAGCAGGCCGCCGATCACGACGCCGTGGCCGGACAGGAACTTGGTCGCCGAGTGGTAGACCAGGTCCGCGCCGTGCTCGAAGGGACGCATCAGATAAGGCGTCGTGAACGTCGAGTCGACCAGCAGCGGCAGCCCGTGATCGTGCGCCAGCGCGGCGATGCGCGGCACGTCGAGCACGTCGAGCCCGGGGTTGCCTAACGTTTCGCCGAAAAGCAGCCGCGTTTCGGGCCGGATCGCGGCGCGCCAGGCATCGACATCTCGCGCGTCGACGAACGTCGTCGCGATGCCGAAGCGCGGCAGCGTGTAGTCCAGCAGATTGTGCGAGCCGCCGTACAGCGCGCGCGAGGCGACGATGTGAGAGCCCGCGCCCAGCAAGGTCACGATGGCGAGATGCAGCGCGGCCTGGCCGCTCGCCACGGCGATTGCGCCGACGCCGCCTTCGAGCGCGGCGATGCGCTCCTCGAGCACCGCGCAGGTCGGATTGGCGATGCGGGAATAGACGTAGCCGGCGCGCTCCATGTTGAACAGCGCAGCGGCGTGGTCGGTGTCGGGAAAGACGAACGAGGCGGATTGATAGATTGGCGTCGCCCGGGCGCCGGTCACTGGATCGGGGCGCGATCCCGCGTGCAGGCTCAGCGTGTCGAAATGAATTGACTTCGGGGTCGTCTTGGGTTTGTTCATCGCTTCGGCGCTGACTTTAGTACCGGGTCCGGCGTATGGTAGCGCATCGCCCTCTCGGCGAGCGCCCGCCACTTGGCCGATTGCGCCGGGCGGCATACACTGCAAGCGCAGAACGGCTCGATCCAGGCAGATCTCGTCAAGGCGCATTCTCCGGAGGAACTCATGCAACGCAAGGCATCCGCACGCTGGCAGGGCACCGTCAAGGAAGGAAGCGGCAGCATCTCGACCCAATCGGGC
>JBDTNP010000293.1:0-2202 GCA_039933695.1 Betaproteobacteria bacterium
GGTCGTTAGCTCAGTTGGTAGAGCAGCGGACTTTTAATCCGTTGGTCACTGGTTCGAGTCCAGTACGGCCTACCAGCAGATCGATGAAAACCAGAATCCCGTCGACGACCGTGGCGCTGCTTGCCGCTGCGCTGCTGCTCGTCGTTGCGGGCTGCCAGCAAGCGACGCGCCCGGCCTCGCTTTCCTCCACGTCGTCTCGCGCCGCCGAGTGGGACGACTATGTGACGGCGCTGCTGGAGTCGGAATTCGACGCCAATCCGCCGACCGCCGTGTGGGCCGGGCGACACGAATTCGACGGCCGGCTTCCCGACTGGAGCCGGTCCGGCATCGACAATGAAATCCGCCGCATGCATGCCCAACGCGAGCGCGCGCTGCAGTTCGATGACGCCCCGCTCTCGACGAAGGCCGGCGCTTCGAGCGCGACTATGTCGCGGCGAGGCTCGACGGAGAGCTGTTCTGGCTCGAATCGGCAGAATCGCCTTTCACCGATCCCAGCTACTACGGCGGTGGGCTCGATCCCAACGTCTACGTAGCGCGCGCGTACGCGCCGCTCGTCGACCGGCTGCGCGCGTATATCAAGTACGCCGAAGCGGTTCCGGCGGCGGCCGAGCAGATTCGCCAGAACCTCCGCACGCCGCTGCCGCGCACCTACGTGCAAATCGGACGCATTACGTACGGAGGCCTGGCGACTTTCTACGAAGAGGACGTCCCGGTCATCTTTTCGGCGGTGACCGACGCGAAGCTGCAGGCCGACTTGCGCCGTGCCAACGCCGGCGCGATCGCGGCGATGCGCGGCCTCGATGCCTGGCTCGCCACACTGGAAGCGACCGCCACCGATCGCTTCGCGCTGGGTCCGGAAAAATTCGGCGAGATGCTGCGCAGGACCGAGCTGGTTGACGTTCCGCTGGCGCAGTTGAAGGAAACGGCCGAGCGCGATCTCGCGCGCAATCTCGCCGCGCTCCACGCTGCATGCGCAACCTACGCGCCCGGGCAGAGCGATGAATCCTGCGTCGCCAAAATGCAGGCCGACAAGCCGGGGGATGCGGCCGTCGCCGGAGCGCAAGCGCAACTGGCCGGCCTTCGCGCTTTTGTCGCAGAAAACCGCCTCGTGACGATCCCGTCTGCCGACCAGGCGAGCGTGGCCGAGGCGCCCGCGTACGAGCGCTACAACCTTGCCTATGTGCGCATCCCCGGACCGTACGAAAAGAATCTTCCGGCGATCTATTACATCGCCCCACCCGATCCCGGCTGGACACGAGCGGAGCAGGATGCCTATGTTCCGGGCAAGGCGAGCTTGCTGTTCATCTCGGCGCACGAAGTCTGGCCCGGCCACTTCCTGCAGTTCCTGCACTCGAACCGGTCGAAGACCCGGGTCGGGCAGATATTCGTCAGTTACGCGTTCAACGAAGGCTGGGCTCACTACACCGAGGAACTGATGTGGGATGCCGGGCTCGGCCGGGGCGATGCGGAAACGCATGTCGGCCAGCTGCACCAGGCGTTGCTGCGCAACGTGCGGCTGCTATCCGCCATCGGGCTGCACACCGGCGGCATGACGGTGGCGGAATCCGAGACAATGTTCCGCGACGAGGCATTTCAGGATCCGGGCAACGCCCGCCAGCAGGCCGCGCGAGGCACGTTCGATCCCGGGTACGGAAACTACACGCTGGGCAAGCTGATGATCATGAAGTTGCGCGGCGACTGGACCGCGACGCGCGGCGGCCGCAGCGCATGGAAAGACTTCCACGACAAGTTCTTGAGCTACGGCGCGCCGCCGATTCCGCTGCTGCGACGCGCGATGCTGGGCGAGAGCGCGGGGTCGCTGTTCTGAGGCTGTCGGCGCCAATCGCCGCGATCGGAGCAAAGGCGACGAAACCGTCGAGCACAGATGATTTCGGTCCCTTCGTCCGGGCAGCTCCCGTTGCCTTGGGGCCCTCTGCGCGCGTATAATCTGCGTGCTGGACGGAGCCGATTCGATACCAAAAAAAGCGTCGGCCAGCCAAATACACCGGGTCGTTAGCTCAGCTGGTAGAGCAGCGGACTCTTAATCCGTTGGTCGTAGGTTCGATCCCTACACGGCCTACCAAAACTTTCAAAGGGTTAGCTTACTTGCTAGCCCTTTGTCCTTTTTGAACGTGACAAAAACGTGCCAATTCGATCACGTTTCTGTCACGGCCGCGCTCGATTCTCGTCGCTGCGACCGCC
>JBDTNP010000294.1:0-2108 GCA_039933695.1 Betaproteobacteria bacterium
GTGCACGACCATGTCGGCGAGACGTTTGCCGACGTGATGGCGTTGAATCGTCATGGTGCTATCCTTGCCGGAACCGCTTGGCCGCCTCGAACGGAGCGCCAGCGCGTCATTGTAGACGAATTGCGCGCATAACCTGCGCTCCGGACGTAATGACCGGCAAGATCTGCCTTCTCGTTGCCTCGCTCGCGCTCGCTGCGGCCGTCGCGCTCGGCGCATTCGGTGCGCACGCGATGAAGTCGCGGCTTAGCGCCGACATGCTGGCCGTCTACCAGACGGCCGTGCAATATCATTTCTGGCACGCGCTCGGACTGTTCGCGCTCGCCTTGCTGATGCTGCAGTGGGACGCGCCGGCCCTCAACCTGGCGGGCTGGCTGCTGCTCGCGGGGCTGATCCTGTTTTGCGGCAGCCTTTACCTCTTTGCGCTCACCGGCGCGCGCTGGCTCGGCGCGATCGCGCCGCTGGGCGGCATCGCGTCGATCGCGGCGTGGCTGACCGTCGCCTGGGTCGCCTGGCTGCGCTAGCGTTTCAATCGACCTTGGCGCCCGACGCCTTGATGATCCTGGCGTACTTCGGAATCTCGCCCCGGATCAGCGCGGTGAACTGCTCGGGCGTCGTCGGGGCCGGCTCGGCGCCTTGCTGCGCGAAGAAGGCCCGCATCTCCGGCGTGTTCAGGATGCGCGTGACCTCGACGTTCCACTTGGCGATGACTTCCTTCGGCGTGCCGGCCGGCGCCATGAACCCCCACCAGGTATAAATATCGAAGCCAGGCAACCCGGCTTCGGCGAGCGTCGGCAGGTCGGGGACCAGAGGCGAGCGTTTGGCCGTCGTCACCGCCAGCGCCTTGAGCTTGCCCGCGCGCACCTGCTGCATCGAATTCGCCAGATTATCGAACATCAGCTGGATCTGGCCGCCGAGCAGGTCCTGCATCGCGGGCGCAGCGCCCTTGTACGGCACGTGCACGATGTCGACATGCGCTTCGGTCTTGAACAGCTCGCCGGCAAGATGGCCGGCGCTGCCGTTGCTGCCGGACCCGAACGCGAGCTTGCCCGGATTCGCCTTGGCGTAAGCGATCAGCTCCGCGACCGAATTGGCCGGCACCGCAGGATTCAGCACCAGCACGTTCGGCGTGACCGCGACCAGGGTGATCGGCGCAAAATCCTTGATCGGGTCGTACGGCATCTTGCTGTACAGGCTGACGTTGACCGCGTGCGTCGACAATGCGCCCTCGAGGATCGTATAGCCGTCGGGCGCGCTTTTCGCGACCAGGTCGGCGCCGATGTTGCCGCCGGCGCCCGGCCGGTTGTCGATGATCACCGGCTGTCCCCAGGCGATCGAGAGCTTCTGCCCGATCGCGCGGGCGACCGCGTCGAGCGACCCGCCGGCCGGAAAAGGAACGACCAGGCGGATCGGCTTGGACGGGTAAGCCTGCTCCGCGCCCAGCAGCGGCGGCGGCAACGACAACAGAAGTCCCGCCAGCGTAGCGGTGAGCGCGCGAACGAACATCGGGCAGATCCTCATCTGATGGCACCTCTCGGCGATTGTATATAATCGTGCGCTCGCGCGCTTGAGGCCGCCGCGCGTTTACCGTTTTCGCTCCCTGTCATGCCGCCATCCGGGAATGCATCGATGCCCTTTTTGCGCCCGTTGTCTTCGTACGCAGTGAAGCGGTGCGCGGCGCTGATGCTGCTGGGTTGCCTTGCCGCGTGCGGGAAGGAAGCCGCGGCGCCTGCTGCAACGGCGACAGCGCCGGCGCCGATCGCGGTGCGCATGCTCACCGTCGAGCCGCGAAAGGTGCCGATCCGCTTCGACGTCGTTGGACAGGTCGAAGGATCGAAGCAGGTCGAGGTGCGCGCGCGCGTGACGGGCATTCTGCAAAAGCAGTTCTACAACGAAGGCGATGCCGTGAAGGAGGGCGCGCCTCTGTTCGAGATCGACCGCGCTCCATACGAGATCGCGCTGGCTCAGGCGCGCGCACAGCTCGCGCAGGCGACCGCGCAGGTCGACCAGGCGCGGCGCGAAGAGGCGCGGCTGAAGCCTCTGGTGCAGGACCGCGCGGTGAGCCGCAAGGAATACGACGACGCGGCATCCTCGCGCCAGCTCGCGGAAGC
>JBDTNP010000295.1:0-10493 GCA_039933695.1 Betaproteobacteria bacterium
GGCAGCGCACCGCTGTCGACCGTCGAGATACTGCGCTGGCCCGGCGTATTGACCGAACCCTCGGTAGACGCCGGCACGCTGGCCGAGCAGACGCTGTTGCTGGTGCAGCAGGCGCTGCGCGATCTGGGGGGATCGCGGGCGCGCGAAGGCGCGAAGCTGCGTCAGATACTCGAGGAAAATTGCCGCGCCATCGAGGCCCAGCTCGAGCGCGTCGCACCCAGGGTGCCGGCTATCCACGATGCCTATGTCGAGAAGCTCGGCGCCCGCCTGCGCGATGCGGGCCTCGAACCCGATAACGACAGGCTAAAGCAGGAACTGGCGCTGTTTGCCGCCAAGGTCGACGTCGCCGAGGAAATTTCGCGCCTGCAGACGCACGTCGCCGAAGTGCGGCGCGTGCTTTCGGCCGGAGGCAGCAGCGGCAAGCGCCTCGATTTTCTGATGCAGGAGCTCAATCGCGAAGCCAACACGCTGGGCTCCAAATCGGTCGATGCGGAGCTGTCGCACGCCGCGCTCGAGCTCAAGGTGCTGATCGAGCAGATGCGCGAGCAGGTGCAGAATATTGAGTAGGCCGCCGAGAGCCCGGCGAGGGGCCCCGTGCGTGCAGGGGGATCGACGGGGAATTGCGAGTGCGGCCGCGGCCGACACGCGAATCGATGTGCATCAGAGTCGGTCCAAGGAGGCCGCTAAACGGTGACGATCCCTACCGGCACTTTATTCGTCGTCGCGGCGCCGTCGGGCGGCGGCAAGACCAGCCTGACGCGCGCGCTGCTGGAAAAAGACCCCGGCATCCGCCTTTCGGTCTCGTACACGACGCGCCCGCCGCGTCCCGGCGAGCAGGAGGGCTTCGACTACCATTTCGTCTCGACCGAGCGCTTCATGGCGCTGCGCGACGCCGGGGAGTTTCTCGAGTACGCCCACGTCCACGGCAACTGGTACGCGACCTCGGCAACCTGGCTCAACAAACAGATCGAAGCGGGTCAGGACGTCCTGCTGGAAATCGACTGGCAGGGCGCGGCGCAGGTGCGCCGCCTGATCCCGTCTTCGGTCCACATCTTCATACTTCCACCGTCGCTCGCGCTGCTCGAGGAGCGCCTGCACCGGCGCGGCCAGGATGACAAGGCCACGATAGCGCGCCGCCTCGAGGCGGCGCGGGACGAGATCCGTCATTGCGCAGAGTTCAATTATGTTATTATTAATCAGGACTTTGCCACTGCGGTCGACGACTTGAGCGCCATCGTGCGGGCTTCGCGCCTCCGCGCGGCGCAACAATGCGTCCGCCACGGTGCTCTGATTGCACAACTTGTTTAGCGTGCGAGCGAATTCCCGACTCGACACGCAAGGAAGGCGCCATGGCCCGGATCACGATCGAAGACTGCCTTGTCAGGATACCCAACCGCTTCGAGCTCACCCTCGCCGCGACCAACCGCGCACGGCAGATCAGTGCCGGATCGCAGCCGCTGGTCGAGAGCGACCGCGACAAGACGACGGTGATCGCGCTGCGCGAAATCGCTGCCGGCAAGATCGGCATCGAAATGCTGCTCAAGCCGCAAAGTTGATTTGCATCGGGCGGCTCAACCCCAACGTGATCAAGCATGTCGGAAATCACCGAATTTACCCGACACCTTGGTCACTACCTGCAACCGCCTGACGTCGCGCTCGTAGAGCGGGCGTTCGCCTTTTCCGAGCAGGCGCACCAGGGGCAATTCCGCAAGTCGGGCGAGCCTTACATCACCCACCCGCTGGCGGTAGCCAGCATATTGTCGCAGTGGCGGCTCGACGCGCAGGGGCTCGCCGCCGCCCTCCTCCACGACGTCATGGAGGACAGCGGCATCACCAAGAACGAGATCGAGACCTCCTTCGGGAAGCCCGTCGCCGAGATGGTCGACGGCGTGTCCAAGCTCGACCAGATCGAGTTCCAGTCGCGCGAGGACGCGCAGGCCGAGAACTTCCGCAAGATGCTGCTGGCGATGGCGCAGGACGTCCGCGTCATCCTGATCAAGCTCGCCGACCGGCTGCACAACATGCGTACGCTCGACGCGATGGCGCCCACCCATCGCGAGCGAATCGCCCGTGAGACGCTCGACATCTACGCGCCGATCGCGAATCGTCTCGGCCTCAATGCCCTGTACCTCGAGCTGCAGGAGCTTTCGTTCAAGCATCTGCATCCGGCGCGCTACCGTGTACTGGCCAAGGCGATCAAGGCCGCGCGCGGCAACCGGCGCGAAGTGATGAACCGGATCCTGCAGTCGATCCGCGACGGCCTGAAGGGGGCGGACATCGCAGCGACGGTGACCGGAAGAGAAAAGACGATCTACAGCGTGTACAAGAAAATGCGCGAGAAGCGCTACACGTTCTCGCAGGTCTTCGACATTTACGGCGTGCGTGTCCTGGTCAGGGACACGACTGCCTGCTACGCGGCGCTGGGCGTGCTGCACAATCTTTACAAACCTATCCCCGGCAAGTTCAAGGATTACATCGCCATTCCGAAGGCGAACGCCTACCAGTCGCTGCACACGACGCTGTTCGGCCCCTTCGGCACGCCGCTGGAAGCGCAGATCCGAACGCAGGACATGCATCGCATCGCCGAGTCCGGCGTCGCCGCGCACTGGCTGTACAAGGCGGGAGGCGAGCTCGACATTGCCGAGGCCCAGGAGCAGACCCATCGCTGGCTGCAAAGTCTGCTCGAGATACAGTCGGAGTCGCGCGACTCGAAGGAGTTTCTCGAGCACATCAAGGGGGACCTGTTTCCGGATGCGATCTACGTGTTCACGCCGAAGGGCAAGATCATGGCACTGCCGCGCGGCGCGACCGCGGTCGACTTCGCCTACACCGTGCACACCGACATCGGCCACCACTGCACGGCGGCCAGGATCAATTACGAGTTGATGCCGTTGCGCACCGAGCTCAAGAACGGCGACCAGGTCGAGATCATTACCTCGCCCAGTGCGCGCCCGAATCCGTCGTGGCTCGGCTTCGTCGCGACCGGCAAGGCGCGTTCCCGCATCCGGCACTTCCTGAAGTCCTTGCAGCAGCGCGAGTCGGCGCTGCTCGGCGAGCGCATGCTGGAGCAGGCGCTGATCTCGCTGAAGGTTCCGCCCACGTCGGTCACCTGGGAGCGCTGGGAAGCCTTGGCGCGCGAGTACGGCGCCAAGGGCCAGACCGAAATCCTTGCCGACATCGGCCTGGGCAAACGGCTTTCGTTCGTCGTCGCTCAGGCCCTGACGCGCGGCGCCGGGCGGACGAGCGACGAGCCGACGCCGATGCAGGCCAAGCACGGCGCGCTGCAGCTGCGCGGTGTCGAAGGCGTCGCGATCCAGTACGGCAAATGCTGCCGGCCGATCCCCGGCGACGCGATCATCGGCCATTTTCGGCGCGGCCAGGGGCTGCTGGTGCACACCCGCGACTGCGTGACGCTCAGGAAGGGCCGCATCGACAGCGATCAGGTCGTCGACGTCGAGTGGGCGCCTGAGATCCAGGGCGTCTTCGAAGCCGGCATCCGCCTGGTGGTCGCCGACGAGCGAGGCCTGCTGGCGCATCTGGCCACGGCCATCGCCGATGCCGGCGCGAACATCGAATATCTGTCGATGGAGCGACCCGACGGTGGCCACGTCGTCGCGATGTTCTTCAGCGTCCAGGTGCGAGACCGCAGGCACCTCGCCAACGTCATGCGCGCGCTGCGCCGCATTCCCGAGGTCAAGCGGGTAACGCGCGCGCGGACCTAGCACCGTCCGTCCGGCGGCCGGAAACGAAAACGGCCGGAGGACCCGGCCGTCGTGCGTTGCGCCCTGCGAGCGCGCTACGCCGTCTGCGGCGCCAGCAAGCGCTGCAGCTCGCCCGACGCATGCATCTCGCGCATGATGTCGCAGCCGCCGACGAACTCTCCGTTGACGTAGAGCTGCGGTACTGTCGGCCAGTTCGAATATTCCTTGATGCCCTGCCGGACAGCTGCGTCGGCCAGCACGTTGACCGAAAAGAACTTGTCGACCCCGCACGATTGCAACATCCGCACCGCGGCGTCCGAAAAGCCGCATTGCGGAAACTGCGGCGTGCCCTTCATGTAAAGCACGACCGGATGACCGGTCACCTGCTCGCGTATCGTGTCCTGGATGCTCATCGCCCGCTCCGTCGATTCCTATGCAGTCATTTTACCGCATGCGGAACACAAGGCCAACCTGCCTCATTCCTTGACTGCACCAGTCAGGCCAGAGACATAGTACTCGACGAAAAACGAATACAGGATCGCCACCGGCAGCGAGCCGAACAGCGCGCCGGCCATCAGCGACCCCCAGTGATAGACGTCCCCCTCGACCAGCTCGGTGACGACGCCGACCGGCACCGTCTTCACTTCCGACGAGGAGATGAACGTTAGCGCATAGATGAATTCATTCCACGACAGCGTGAACGCGAATATCCCGGCGGAGATCAGTCCGGGCACGGCCAGCGGCAGGATGATCCGGACCAGTATCTGCAGCCGGCTCGCCCCGTCGATCAGCGCGCATTCCTCGAGCTCGATCGGTATCGTCTTGAAGTACCCCATAAGCAGCCATGTGCAGAACGGGATCAGGAAGGTCGGATAGGTGAGGATCAGCGCCAGCCGCGTATCGAAAAGGTCGAGCTTGTACACCATCGCTGCGAGCGGAATGAACAGTATCGACGGCGGGACCAGGTAGGCCAGAAAAATGCTCATGCCGACGTAGCGCGAGCCGCGGAAGCGCAACCGCTCGATCGCATACGCCGCGAGCACGCTGCAGAAGATCGAGAGGCAGGTCGAAACGACCGAAATCACCACCGTGTTCCAAAGCCACTCCGGATACGAGGTGTCGAACAGCAGCTTCTTGATGTGGTCCAGCGTCGGATGGATGACCCAGAACGGGTTGCCTTCGCGAGAGAGCAATTCCTCGTTGGGCTTGAGCGCGGTGATCGTCATCCAGTAGAACGGGAACAACAGCACGATGACGAACGCGGCCAGCGGCAGATAGATGGTCACGATGCGCCGAGGCAGCGACACCAGGTAATTCATGCCCTGCGAATCGACTGCGTCCGGTGTCGCGACAGCGCTGCTCATTCGTCGGCCTCGATTGCTTCTTTGCCGCTCATTTGTCTGCCGCCCCCTGTTGCCAGGCTCGGCGCTGCAGCCCGAAATAGCTGATCAGGATCGCCGCCAGCAGGAACGGCACCATCGCCGTCGCGATCGCCGCGCCCTCGCCGAGGCTGCCTCCGGGGATCGCCCGCTGGTACGACAGCGTCGCCATCAAGTGGGTCGAATTTAGCGGCCCGCCGCGCGTCAGCACGTAGATCAGCTGGAAGTCGGTGAACGTGAACAGCACCGAGAAGGTCATGACGACTGCGATGATCGGCGTCAGCAGCGGCAGCGTCACGTGGCGGAATTGCTGCCACGGCGATGCGCCGTCCAGGCTGGCCGCCTCGTAATACGACGGCGAGATCGTCTGCAATCCGGCGAGCAGCGTGATCGCGACGAACGGCACGCCGCGCCAGATGTTGGCGGCGATCGTCGAAAACCGCGCGTTCCACGGATCGCCGAGGAAATCGATGTACTCGTGGATCAGCCCCATTCGCATCAGCGCCCAGCTGATGATCGAGAACTGCGAGTCATAAATCCACCAGAACGCGATCGCCGAGAGCGCGGTGGGAACGATGAACGGCAACAGCACCATCGCGCGCAACACCGCCTTGAACGGCAGGTGCTTGTTGAGCAGCAGAGCGAGCCAGAGGCCGAGCGCGAACTTGATGACGCTGGCGACCGTCGTGTAGAAGATCGTATTGAACAGCGCGAGGCGCGTGACCGCGTCGCCCCACAGGAACTCGAAATTCTCCAGTCCGATCCACTCGCCGGGACGGCCGATCTTCGTATCGGTGAAGCCGAGCCAGGTTCCCAAGCCAAGCGGATAAGTGAGGAAGACCAGCAGCACCGCCGCCGCCGGCAGCATGAAGACGATGCCGAGCACGTTGCGATTGTCCTGCAGTCTGGAGAACGCCGAGCTCAATGGAGGGATTTCCGGAAATCGTTATGCGTCTGGAATCTGAATCCGCAATGGCGCCGTCGGCCCGGGCAAGTCGTCGGCGCGCCCGCGCGCGTTAACCCGGCGCCGCAAGGCGCCGCGTTCAACGCGCGCAGATATTGCGTCGCGCCGACGTACCCATCACCTACACGGCGCGGTCGATCCGGCGCGACGCAATATCAAACCTTGTAATAGCGCTCGGCCCGCTTCTGCGCCCGCTCCGCCGCCTCCTTGGGCGATTTCGATCCCGATGCCGCTTCGGCGACCATGTTGACCATGATGAAATCCGCCAGCGCGCCCGCCGAGGCGTAACCCATCTTGCCCGCATAGCCGCTCGGCAACATGATCTTCATCGCGTCGCGGTACGGCGTCGCTTTCGGGTCCTTCCAGACCGGATGCTTTTCGTAAGCGGTCAGTGCCGGCGTCACGTAGCCGAGCGACGCGGTGACCCACGGATTCACCTGCTCGTCTTCCATCATGAAGCGAAGGAACTCCTTCGCCGCCTTCGGGTACTTCGAATACTTGAAGATCATCTGGTTGAAGAACAGGTTGAACTCGGTCGGCCGGCCGACCGGACCGATCGGGAAGTTCGAGTGGAAGATGTCCGCCTCGAGCTCCTTCACCTTCGGGTCCGTCGCGTTCTTCGCGGCGAAGTAGATCGAGATCCCGTTGCTGGTCAGCGAGATCTGGCTGTCGAGGAACGCCTTGTTGTTATTCGGGTCGAGCCACGACAGCGTTCCGGGCACGAATGTCGCATACAGCTCCTTCGCGTACTCGAGCGCCTTGATCGTCTCGGGGCTGTCGATGACCACTTTGTTATTGGCGTCGACCATCTTGCCGCCATGCGCCCAGACGACCCAGTTTGTCCACGTGTTGCCGTCGCCGGTCGCGTTCCCGAGCGCGAAGCCGACCGGCGTGTTCTTTTCCTTCAGCGCCCTGCAAAGCTTCAGGAAGCCGTCGGTATCCTTGGGCACCGCATCGAAGCCCGCCGCTTTGAGCATGCTGGCGCGATACACCAGCGCGTTGCCCGCGCTCCCCAGGGGGACGCCGATCCACTTCTTGCCGTCGGGCTTCAGGTACTGACTGCACACCGGATACCATCCGCCGTACTTCGCGCCGAGGTAGTTGCACACGTCGGTAACGTCGACCAGTTTTTCCGGATACAGGTTGGCGTCGTCGTTGGTCGAAAGAATGATGTCGGGTCCCGCGCCGGTGTTCGCCGCGACGGCCGCCTTCGGACGTACGTCCTCCCAGCCTTCGTTGTCGACGCGTACCGCGATGCCGGTTTTTTCGGTGAACTTGGCGACGTTCTTCATGTACTGGTCGATGTCGCCCTGGACGAAGCGGCTCCAGCGCAATACGCGGAGCTTCGCGCCTTTCTCCGGCGCATTCCGCCATTGCGCGTTGGCATCCTTGACCCAGATCATCGGGCCCACTGCAGCGGCCGCTGCCACGCCAGCCGAGGTCTTCAGGAATTTACGGCGTTTGAAATTACTCATCAGCTCCTCCTAGAAAAAAAGCGCGCGATTCCCTCCAGCGCGTCTTACTCCGGTTGATTGTTGCGGTGATGGTCCGACGTCATCCGTTTTCTGCGACGAGCCGCACACCGCTCTTCGCATCGAATAAATGCGCACGATCGACATCCGGTGCGAGTGCCACGTGGTCTCCGGCCCTGCAAGTTACCCGATCGCGCACCAGCGATGTCAATTCCTGTCCGTTGAAACGGCAGAACAGCTGCGTGTCGGCGCCCGTCGGCTCGACGACGACGACTTCCGCCGGCAAGCCGCCGCCGGGCGAGAGAACGCAGTGCTCGGGACGCATGCCGTACAGCACGGGCTGGCCGTCGCTCGCGCGCGCCGAGGTGGGCAACGGGAGGCGGACGCCGCCGTCGAATTCCACCACCGGTGCCGCGCCATTGACGCGCGCAACGCCCGGCACGAGATTCATCGCCGGCGATCCGATGAAACCGGCAACGAAGATATTTGCCGGCGTGTCGTACAAATCAAGCGGCGTGCCGGTCTGCTCGACGATCCCGTCGCGCATGACGACGATCCGGTCGGCCATGGTCATCGCCTCGATCTGGTCGTGGGTGACGTAGATCGACGTCGTCTTCAGCCGCTGGTGCAGCTCCTTGATCTCGGTGCGCATCTGCACGCGAAGCTTGGCGTCGAGATTCGACAGCGGCTCGTCGAACAGGAACACCTGCGGGTCGCGCACGATCGCGCGCCCCATCGCGACGCGCTGGCGCTGTCCCCCGGAAAGCTGCCTCGGATAGCGGTCGAGCAGTTGCGCAAGGCCAAGGATTCCGGCCGCCTTGGCGACCCGGGTCTCGATCTCGTTTTTCGACTGCTTGGCGAGCATCAGCGCAAACGACATGTTGTCGCGCACGGTCATGTGCGGGTAGAGGGCGTAGTTCTGGAAGACCATCGCGACGTCGCGCTCCTTCGGAGCGACCTTGTTGACGACCCGAGAACCGATCCAGATTTCACCACCCGTGATTTCCTCGAGGCCGGCGAGCATGCGCAGCAGCGTCGACTTGCCGCAGCCGGACGGTCCGACCAGCACGCAGAACTCGCCGTCGGCAATGTCGATATCGACGCCGCGAATCACCGGCGTCGATCCGAAGCGCTTTTCAACTGACCGTATGCTGACTGCTGCCAATGCTCTCCTTTCCGTCGCGCCTGCTGCGCTCGGATGATCCGCCTACGGGGCGTAGCGCCGGGTCCCGGCGACAACGACGTATTCGGGACGCCCGGTCTTGAGCCACGTGACGATATTCTGTGCTGCCTTGCGCCGCAATTCGATCTCCGCCTGCACGCTGTAGAACGCGGCATGCGGCGTCAGGATCACCTTCGGGTGGCCGAGCAGCCGGCTATCGGCGGGAACGGGTTCGACCGGCAGGACATCCAGAGCAGCGCCGGCAAGTATTCCACTATCGACAGCGGCAAGCAAATCGTCGACGTCGACCAGCGCGCCGCGCGCGGTATTGACCAGGTACGATCCAGGCCGCATTCGCGACAGCATCGCCGCGTCGACGATCCTGCGGGTTTCGTCGTTGAGCGGCACGTGCAGGCTGACGAGATCGCACTGCTCGAACAGGTCGGCCAGCGTCGCGCGCTCGGCGTAGGCCGGGAAATCGCCGTCGATCAGATAGGGGTCGCTGGCGACGACGCGCCGGAAGACATTGCGCGACACGTGCGCCATCCGCTTGCCGATGCGGCCCAGGCCGACGATGCCGAGAGTAAGCTCGCTCGCGCGGCGCAGCCTGCCCGACGACAGGTAGTGCCACCCCCCACCGGCGATATCGCGGTTATAGGCGACGACGTTGCGGATCAGCGCGAGCGCGAGTGCCAAGGCGTGCGTGGCCACTTCACCGACGCCGTAATCGGGCGAGTTCGCCAGCCACACGCCGTATTTGGCGCAGGCCCCGGTGTCGATCGTGTCGTAGCCGGCGCCGATGCGGCTGATGATGCCGAGCCGCGGCAGCTGCGCGAGCGCGCGCCCGCCGATCGGCGCATACTGGACCAAAAAGCCATCGAAGTTGCGCCCGGCCGCAAGCACCTCGTCTTCGGTCGTGCATTGGGCGACGCCGAGATCGACGCCGGCGTTGCCGAACAGCTCGCGCTCGAGCGCAAGGTTTTCGTAGTTCTGGTCGGTGATCAGGACGCGGGCCATCGGATCTGCGAAATGCTGACGAGCGGCGGGCGCTCGGGGCCGCAAACGGTACGTCGGTATCGATGATTGGTCAAGTGGCCTTACCGCTTGAACCGGCCGCTATAATCGTCCTGCGTCGTCGGAGTCTCTCGGGCGACACTCTCCAGGAAACCGCCGATGCTGTTGCCAACGACGATCGCCGGCAGCCTGCCGAAGCCCGCGTGGCTTGCGCCGCCGAACCAGCTTTGGGCGCCGTGGCTGCTCGAGGGATCGCAACTCGAGGAAGGCAAGCGCGACGCCGTCCGTCTTGCCGTCGCCGATCAGGAACGCGCGGGTATCGACATCCTGACCGACGGCGAGCAGACGCGGCGTCACTTCGTCACAACGTTCATCGAAAGCCTCGAGGGCGTCGACTTCCAGCACCGCAAGACCGTCAGAATCCGCGATCGCTACGATGCCGACGTGCCGGTCGTCACCGGTCCGATCGCGCGCCGTCGCCCGGTCTTTGCCGAGGACGCCGGGTTCCTGAGGAGCCTGACCCGCCGGCCGGTCAAATACACGCTTCCCGGACCGATGACCGCCGTCGACACGCTCTACGACGCGCACTACGGCAGCCGGGAAAAGCTGGCCTGGGCGTTTGCTGAAATCCTCAACGAGGAGGCGCTGGCGATCGAGGCGGCAGGCGTCGATGTCATCCAGTTCGACGAGCCGGCTTTCAACGTCTATTTCGAAGAGGTCCACGATTGGGGTGTCGCCGCGCTCGAACGTGCGGCGCAGGGACTCAACTGTCGCACGGCAGTGCACATCTGCTACGGCTAC
>JBDTNP010000296.1:0-5477 GCA_039933695.1 Betaproteobacteria bacterium
CTCGAACATGTTGAAGGTGCCGCTGTCGCCGTTATTGCAGCTGTAGGCACCGGAGATCGAACCCATCTGTCCGGCTTGCGATAGCGTCCCGGAGTAGTTGCACACGGCGCCCAGCGCGTCCGAGGTGTCGATGCTCATCGAAGTGTTGTTGACCTGGTCTATGAAAAAGCCGGCGCTGAGCTCGGTGGTCGTGTTGTTGGCCGGGCTCGAGCAGCTGCTTGCCGCGCGGTGGATCGCGCCCTGGAAGTTGCCGGAAAAGTCGTCGAAGACCAGCGTCTGCCGCGTCAGCAGCTTGGTTACCGACACCCCGTCGACGGTGTAAGTCAAGGTCCCGGTCGAGGTCGACGTTGCAACCCAGGTCATCGTGCCTACGACCCGGTTCGTCACCTGCGCCGGGTCGAACGGCACGTTGCCGAACCACGGCCCCGAGGTCACGTAATTGGCGCCCGACCATGTAAAAGACGCACCGGTGGGGTAAAGCGTGCCACCGTACCAGATCGGGATCTTCGACGGATCGTAGACGAACATCGTCGCGAAGATCAGGTTGCCGCGGTGCACGAACTGGATGCCCCAGCCGGATTCCGACGGGTTCCACCACAGGTCGGATTGATCAGTCGAATAAGACGTCGCCGATGCCGGCGCAAAATTCGCCGACGCGGCCACCAGCAGTATCGCGAGAAAAGATCGCACGAGTCTCATGACGAGCTCCAGAGTTTGGGAATGGTCTTGTAATTCGTTCAAATTTCGCCGGCTCATCCAGCGAAAATGCAAGGATTGTTCCAACACGAGCGAAAGCGCGTGCGAGGGCTTCGGCCCTCGACCCGCCGCGGCTCCGGCATCCATGCCGAATTGGCAGACTCGAACCTATATCGCCGGCGGGCCCGCGTCCGTGCGCTGGCGTACGCATGCGTCCCCGGCGGCGATCCGGGCAAGCTCGCCAGCAGGCGTCGCGACCGGCGATGCAAAGCCATTGGGAAGCCGCCGACTCTCGGCTATGATCGCCGCTGGCGCGAAAGGTCACGTCGATGCAACTTGCAGGCCCAGGCGGGCGGAAGCGATCGGTCATGTGGACAGCGCTAATCAGCGTCATTGCGACCCTCGTGGTCGTCTTTTTCATGCTGAATCCGACCGCCGGCGAAAAGCGGGTCAAGGAACAGCTCGTCCACCGCTATGGAATCCATGATGTCCAATTCCAGCGCACGATGGGCGTGCTGCTCGGTCCGGTCATTCTTCCCGGCAATCGCTTTGCGACGCTGTTGAACGGCGACGAGATCTTTCCGTCGATGCTGCAGGCGATCAAAGGCGCGCAGAAGACGATCACCTTCGAGACCTACATCTACTGGTCGGGAGAGATCGGCAAGGCCTTCGCCGACGCGCTGTCGCAGCGAGCGCGCGACGGCGTCAAGGTCCATGTGCTGCTCGACTGGGTCGGCAGCAGCAAGATGGACCAGGCTTTCCTGGCCCAGATGCGCGATGCCGGCGTGCACATCCGGCGCTATCACGAGCCGCGCTGGTACAACCTCGACAAGCTCAACAATCGCACCCACCGCAAGGAGCTGATTGTCGACGGGCGGATCGGCTTTACCGGAGGCGTCGGCATCGCTTCCGAATGGACCGGTCACGCGCAGGACCCGCAGCACTGGCGCGACAGCCACTTCCGTGCCGAAGGACCGGTGGTCGCGCAGATGCAAGCCGTGTTCGGAGACAACTGGGTCAAGGCCACCGGTGAAGTGCTGGACGGACCCGACTATTTCCCGCCGCTGGCCGCCGTCGGCGATGGCGCCGGCCAGATGTTCGCGAGCTCCCCTTCCGGCGGCAGCGAAAGCATGCAACTGATGTACCTGCTGATGATCACGGCAGCCGAACATTCGATCGAATTGTCCAGCGCCTATTTCGTGCCGGACGAGCTTTCCCGCGATACGCTGGTTGCGGCGCTGCGCCGTGGCGTACGCGTGCGTATCATCACCCCAGGTCCGCACATCGATTCGGAAACCGTGCGCCGCGCCTCGCGCGCGCTGTGGGGCGACCTGCTCGAAGCGGGCGCCGAAATCTATGAATACCAGCCGACGATGTTCCACTGCAAGGTGCTGGTCGTCGACGGACTGGTCGTGTCGGTCGGCTCGACCAACTTCGACGATCGTTCATTCCGCTTGAATGACGAGGCGAGCCTCAATATCTACGATGCCGCGTTCGCCGCACGTCAGGTCGAGGTCTTCGAGCACGATCTGAAGTCATCGCGGCGCATCAGCGTCGATGAATGGCGCGATCGGCCGCTGGCGGAGAAGCTCTGGGAGCACGCGGCGGCACTGCTCGGACCGCAGATCTAGGAACGGATCGCTGTCGACCGGACGGTGGCCCGTGCTTCGCGCGAGCGCTCGCGAATCGGTCAACTGACAAGCTGGAGCCCGATGAAATACCGAACTCTTCCCGGCACGGCGCTGCGCGTCTCCGAAGTCTGTCTCGGCTCGATGACCTGGGGCGAGCAGAACAGCGAAGCCGAGGCTCATGAGCAACTCGACTATGCAGTAGCGCGAGGCATCAATTTCATCGACACCGCGGAGATGTACCCGGCTCCGCCGAGCGCCGCCACGCAGGGCCGCACCGAAACGTCCCTCGGCAACTGGCTCGCGCGCCGGCCGCGGGATGATCTGGTCATCGCCAGCAAGGTCGCCGGACCCGGCCGCCGGGACTGGATCCGACAGGGGCGCACCGATCTGACCCGCGACATCATCGCCGAGGCGGTCGACACGAGCCTCGAGCGCCTGCAGATCGACTATATCGACCTCTACCAGATCCATTGGCCACAGCGGAACGTCCCGATGTTCGGCGCGACCGCATTCGATCCGGCCAAGGAGACCGATGGCCCGCCGGTGCGCGAGCAGGTCGAGGGCATGGCGGCGCTGATCGCCACGGGCAAGATCCGCCACTACGGCTTGTCGAACGAAACGGCGTGGGGCGTATGCGAGTTCCACCGCATCGCGCGCGAGCTCGGCGTTCCAGGCCCGGTCACGCTCCAGAACAGCTACAGCCTGGTCTCGCGCAATGTCGATAACGATCTTGCCGAAGTACTGTTTCGCGAACGGATGTCGCTGCTCGCCTACAGCCCGCTGGCCGGCGGCATGCTCTCGGGCAAGTATCTGGGCGGCGCGCAGCCTTCGGGCGCGCGCTTCACGCTATTCGACAATTTCAGCCTGCGCTTCCGCAAGCCCCTGGTCGCTGAAGCGGTTACCGCATACGCGGAGCTGGCCGCGCGACGCGGCATTTCGCTGGTCCAGCTCGCGCTCGGTTATGTCAGGAACCGCTGGTATCTGGGCGCCACGATCGTAGGGGCGACGACCATCGCCCAGCTTGCCGAGGACATCGACGGCGCGCAGTTCGAGCTCGATCCGGAAACGCTTGCCGAAATCGACGCGATCCAGGCGCAGTACCCGAATCCCGCAGCCTGAGGATTTCTGCAATAATCATCGTGCGCCCATGCCGCGGACCGGGAGGGCGAAATGAACAGGCTCCTGCTAGCGATCGTTGCCGCACTTCTCGGCTGCGCGCCGGGCTGGGCGGCTGCTGCGTCCGATCCGGTCCTGGTCGTCCCGCTCGCCGGCGCCATCGGGCCGGCCAGCGCCGACTTTGTCGGGCGGAGCTTGAGCCGCGCCGCCGACGAGCACGCTCAGCTCGTGGTACTGGAGATCGACACGCCTGGGGGTTTGGACCGGGCGATGCGACAGATCATCCAGGACATCCTTGCCTCGCCGGTTCCCGTCGCAGCATTCGTCGCGCCCAGCGGCGCGCGCGCCGCGAGCGCCGGGACCTACATTCTCTACGCCAGCCATGTCGCTGCGATGGCGCCCGGCACCAACCTCGGCGCGGCGACGCCGGTCAGCATCGGACTGCCCTCACCCGCCCCGGCGACGCCTGCGCCCAAGCCCACCGACGCGGGCAAGCATGACAAGACCGAGGGCGCCCAGCCTGGCGATGAAGGCACGATGACCAAAAAGGCCGTCCATGACGCGGCGGCGTACATCCGCTCGCTTGCGCAGCTGCGCGGCCGCAATGCCGAGTGGGCGGAGCGCGCCGTGCGCGAATCGGTCAGCCTGTCGGCGGACGAAGCGCTCGCCCAGCACGTGATCGATCTGACCGCGCGCGACGTGCCGGAGCTTTTGGTGAAGCTCAACGGGCGCAAGCTCGTCACCGCCGCCGGCGAGCGCATCCTGGCGACATCGGGCGCGGCGACGACGACGATGGCTCCCGATTGGCGCACGCGCTTCCTGGCGATTATCACCGACCCCAGCGTTGCGCTGATGCTGCTGATGGCAGGAATCTACGGCCTGTTCTTCGAATTCTGGAATCCGGGACTCGCGCTGCCTGGTGTGCTGGGTGCGATCTGCCTGCTGCTCGGTTTGTTCGCGTTGCAGATGCTGCCGGTCAATTACGCGGGTCTCGCGCTGGTGCTGCTCGGCATCGGGTTCATCGTCGCCGAGACGTTCCTGCCAGCTTACGGCTCGCTCGGCGTCGGCGGCATCGTGGCATTCGCCATCGGCGCGGTCATGCTGATCGACACCGACGTGCCCGGGTTCGGCGTGCCGTACTGGCTGATCGCGACGCTGGCCGCCATCACCGCGCTGTTCGTCTTCTTCGTCGCCGGCGCGGCGCTTAAGGCGCGGCGACGCCCGATCGTGACCGGCCACGAGCAGCTGATCGGCAGCATCGGCGTCGCGCTGGACGACCTGGAGACCGAGGGCTGGGCGCGCATCCACAGCGAGCAATGGCGCGTGAAAAGCCCGGTGCCGATCAAGCGTGGCCAGCGCGTGCGCGTGACGGCGCGCAGCGATCTGCTATTGTCCGTATTGCCCGTCACGGAAGCCGATCAAGGAGCGTGAGCATGGCCATCGGAGTGGGATTCGGCACGATCGTCATCATCGTCATCCTGGTGATCCTGCTGTCGTTTCGCGTGCTGCGCGAATACCAGCGCGCTGTCGTCTTCATGCTCGGCCGCTTCTGGAAGGTCAAGGGGCCCGGCTTTTTCCTGCTGATTCCCGTGATCCAGCAGATGGTGCGTATCGATCTGCGCACCGTGGTGATGGATGTGCCGCCGCAGGACGTGATCACCCGCGACAACGTCTCGGTCAAGGTCAACGCGGTCGTCTATTTCCGTATCGTCGACCCGGCCAAGGCGGTGATCCAGGTCGAGAACTATTACCAGGCGACCAGCCAGCTAGCGCAGACGACCTTGCGCGCGGTGCTTGGCAAGCACGAGCTCGACGAGCTCTTGTCGGCCCGCGAAAAGCTCAACTCCGACATCCAACAGGTGCTCGACAGCCAGACCGAGGCCTGGGGCATCAAGGTATCGACGGTCGAAATGAAGGACGTCGACCTGAACGAGACGATGATCCGTGCGATCGCGCGCCAGGCCGAGGCCGAGCGCGAGCGGCGCGCCAAGATCATCCATGCCGAAGGCGAATTGCAAGCGTCGGAAAAACTGC
>JBDTNP010000297.1:0-1605 GCA_039933695.1 Betaproteobacteria bacterium
TAGCCGTGGCTGGCGATCTGCAGCGCGGCACGCGCGTTCTGTTCGACCAGTAGAATCGACACGCCACTGGCCTTCAGCGCGGCAATGATGCTGAAGATTTCCTTGACGATCAGCGGCGCCAAGCCGAGGCTGGGCTCGTCGAGCAGCAGCAATCGCGGTGCGGCCATCAGTGCGCGACCGAGCGCCAGCATCTGTCGCTCGCCGCCCGACAGCGTGCCCGCGAGCTGGTTGCGGCGTTCGGCGAGCCGCGGGAATCGCTGATAGACCTCGTCCCGCGTTTTGCCGAGCGTTCCATCGCGCGAGCGATGGCGCTGAAACGCGCCGAGCTCGAGGTTGTCAGCGACCGTCATCGCGGCGAATAGTTCGCGTCGCTCCGGGACCAGGCAAAGTCGTTGCGCGACGCGCTCTTCGACGCTCGTCCGGTTCACGCGCGCGCCGGCGTACACGATGTCGCCGCGCGACGGCAGCAATCCCATAATCGCCGCGAGCAGCGTCGTCTTGCCGGCGCCGTTGGGGCCGATGACCGTGACGATGCTGCCTTCGGCGACCGTCAGCGAAACGCCGTGGACCGCTTCGACCTTGCCGTAGGCGACATGGAGGTCGACGATCTCGAGCAATGCGCTCATGGCCCTCGCTCGATCAAACCGCCCCCAGATACGCCTCGAGCACCGCGGGATTGCGCTGGATATCGGCGGGCAGCCCTTCGGCGAGCTTTTCGCCGAAATCCATGACGACCAGGCGGTCGGTCACTCCCATGACGAAATCCATATCGTGCTCGACCAGCAGGATCGTCATGCCTTCCGCGCGCAGACCGCGCAACAGCACGGCGAGCTGCTGCTTTTCCAGGAAGCGCAGACCCGCTGCGGGCTCGTCGAGCAACAGGAGCAGCGGATCGGCAGCGAGCGCGCGGGCGATCTCGACGATCCGCTGCCGACCCAGCGGCAGAGAGCCGGCAGGCGCATGCAGCGCATCGGCCAATCCGACCCTGGCGACCTGCACCACCGCCTCGGCACGCACGCGCGCCTCCTCGCGCCGGTCGAGACGAAGCGCAGCGCGAGCGACGCCGGCCTTGCCGCGGAGGTAGGCGCCGAGCGCGACGTTGTCGAGCACCGACATGCCCGCAATCAGCTTGACGTGCTGGAACGTGCGGCCGATGCCCAATTGCGCGATCTGGAACGGCTGGCGGCCCCCGATCCGCCGGCCGTTGAAGCTGATCGTGCCGCGGCTCAGCGGCAGCGCGCCGCTGATCAGGTTGAACATCGTGCTCTTGCCCGCGCCGTTCGGGCCGATCAATCCGAGAATCTCGCCCGGGCGGATCTCGAACGAAAGATCGTTGACCGCGATCAGACCGCCGAATTCCTTGCGCGCGCGCTCGACGATCAGCAGCGGCGCCGTCCCGCGCGGTCGGGCGCGCACCGGCAGCGCGGTCGCGGCGGAAACGGCGCGTGCCGAATCGCCGGGCAGCAGCCGGGCCAGCCACGGCCAGACGCCGTCGCGCGTACGCTGCAGCAGCAGGATCATCAGCACGCCGAACACGACCACCTCGAAGTTGCCTTCGCGCCCAAGCAGCTGCGGCAGCCAGCTCTGCAGCAATTGCTTCAGCAG
>JBDTNP010000298.1:0-2528 GCA_039933695.1 Betaproteobacteria bacterium
TGATGTTCGCGCAGGCGAACTCCGAGCACTGCCGGCACAAGATCTTCAATGCCGACTGGACGATAGACGGCAAGCGGCAGCCGCATTCGCTATTCGCAATGATCCGGCGCACGCACGAAGCCAATCCCGAAGGGACGATCGTCGCTTACGAAGACAACGCCGCCGTGATGGAGGGCGCGACTGCGAGGCGCTTCTATCCCGGGACCGACGGCCATTACGGCGGGCGCGCCGAGCTGACGCACGTGCTGATGAAAGTCGAGACGCACAATCATCCGACGGCGATCGCGCCGTTTCCGGGTGCTTCGACCGGCGCCGGCGGCGAAATTCGCGACGAAGGCGCGACCGGCATAGGCGCGAAGCCGAAGGCGGGCCTGACCGGATTCACGGTGTCGGATCTGCGTATTCCCGGGCTGCCCCAGCCGTGGGAAATCGATCACGGCAAGCCCGGCCGCGTCGCCTCCGCCCTGGACATCATGCTCGACGGTCCGATCGGCGGCGCGTCGTTCAACAATGAATTCGGACGGCCGAATCTGCTCGGCTATTTCCGCACATTCGAGCAACAGGTGGCGGGCGAGATCCGCGGCTATCACAAGCCGATCATGATCGCCGGCGGCATCGGCAACGTCGCCGCGCGCGATGCGCACAAGCGCGCGTTGCCCGCCGATGCGTTGCTGATCCATCTCGGCGGCCCCGGCATGCGGATCGGCCTCGGCGGCGGTGCGGCATCGTCGATGACGGCCGGCGAGAATACCGCCGATCTCGATTTCGACTCGGTGCAGCGCGGCAATGCGGAAATTGAGCGCCGCGCACAGGAAGTCATCGACCGCTGCTGGCAGCTGGGCGACGACAATCCGATCCTGTCGATCCACGACGTCGGTGCGGGCGGATTGTCCAATGCGCTGCCCGAGCTGGTCGATGGCGGACCCGGCACCCAGTCGCGCGGCGCACGCGTCGATCTGCGCGTGATTCCGTCCGAGGAACCGGGCATGTCGCCGCGCGAGATCTGGTGCAACGAAGCCCAGGAGCGCTACGTGCTGGCGATCGCGCCGGCATCGCTGGATCGCTTCGCCGCGATCTGCGACCGCGAGCGCTGCCCGTTCGCCGTCGTCGGCCGCACGACGGCGGAACCGCGGCTGGTCGTCACCGACAGCGCGTTGGGCGGCCAGCCGGTCGACATGGACCTCGCGGTGCTGTTGGGCAAACCGCCGCGAATGACGCGGGAAGCAGTGCATGTCGAGCGCGAGCTTCCGCCATTCGACGCGCGCCAGATCGAACTCGCCGACGCGGCATTCCGCGTGCTGCAACTCCCGAGCGTGGCCGACAAGACCTTTCTGGTGACGATCGGCGATCGGACCGTCGGCGGCTTGAGTGCGCGCGACCCGATGGTCGGGCCGTGGCAGGTGCCGGTGGCGGACGTCGCCGCGACCTTGCTCGATTTCGACGGCTATTCCGGCGAAGCGATGGCGATCGGCGAACGCACGCCGCTGGCGCTGATCGATGCGCCGGCGTCGGGACGCATGGCGATAGGCGAGGCATTGACCAACATCGCGGCCGCGGCGATCGACCAATTGCGCGACGTGAAGCTCTCGGCCAACTGGATGGCGCCGGCCGGGCATCCGGGCGAGGACGCGGCGCTGTATGACACGGTGCGTGCGGTCGCCCTCGAGCTGTGTCCGGCGCTGGGGATCAGTATTCCGGTCGGCAAGGACTCGATGTCGATGCGTACCGCTTGGCGCGACGGCGATGTCGACAAGGCGGTGACCGCGCCGGTATCGCTGATCGTATCGGCCTTCGCCGCGATCTCGGACGCGCGGCGCGTGCTGACCCCACAGCTTCGCACCGATGTCGCCTCGGTGCTGCTGCTGGTCGACCTCGGCAACGGCCGCAACCGCCTCGGCGGCTCGGCGCTGGCGCAGGTATACGGTCAGCTTGGTAATGTCGCGCCGGACGTCGACGATCCCGCGGCGCTCGCCGCCTTCGTCGCGACGGTGCAGGCGCTGCATGCGCAGCACAAGTTGCTGGCCTATCACGATCGCTCGGACGGCGGCCTGTTCGTGACCCTGGTCGAGATGGCCATCGCCGCGCGTTGCGGTCTGGAGATAGGCATCGACGAGGTGCCGGGTTCTGCCGCCGAAGCGCTGTTCAACGAGGAGCTCGGGGCGGTACTGCAGGTTCGTGCCGCCGACCGGCACGACGTCGTCGCCGCGTTCGAAGCCGCCGGCCTGCGCTGCATCTGTGTCGGCGAGCCAGCGTCCGATGGCCGCATCCGCATCGTCGGCGATTCTGCGACGCTGTTCGAGGCTTCCCGCGCCGAATTGCATCGGGCATGGTCGGCGACGACGCATGCGCTGCAGCGGATGCGCGACAATCCTGTTACGGCCGAACAGGAATACGAGCGAATCTCCGACGCTGACGATCCGGGCCTCGCTCCCATGCTGTGCTTCGACCCCGCCGAGGATATTTCCGCGCCGTTTATCGCGACCGGCGTGCGACCGCGCGTGGCGGTGCTGCGTGAGCAGGGCGTCAAC
>JBDTNP010000299.1:0-3229 GCA_039933695.1 Betaproteobacteria bacterium
GTCGATACGAGTCCCGCGCGCACGGTTCGCTCGTTGTTGTCGTATTCCTTTTCCCAGGTCACTCGCGCGAAAGGCCGGAGCGACCCCAAGGTGCCGCTTGCCTGCCAGCCCAGGCTGGAGGCCAGCGACTCGCGCTGCTGATGTCCGAACGACATCGCCGTGCTGCTCGTGCCTTCCTCCGACCAGGCGTAGACCTTGTTCTGCTGGTAGGTGAGCCGCGCGAACGGTCCGTGCAGCCAGTTCGACGTGGTGTTGAACCAGTAGCCGCCGAGCACCCGGGCGGTAATGTTGGTGCCATGCGTGTCGCCGCTTTCGGTGCGGGTTTCCCCGCCGAGCGCGAACGTGCGGTGAATGTTGCGGAAATCGAGGTCGCCGGCGCCGAGACTCGCGCCGACGTACCACGGACCCGCCCCATAGCCGACGTAGGCGGTGAGCGATGCTTCGTTGAGCTTGAATCCGCCGCCATTGCTGCCAAACGAGGCCTTGTCTTCGGAGTAGCCGAACGCGATACCGGCCAGCAGGCGTTCGGACAGCTTCATGTCGCCGCCGATCGTCACCGTATTCATGTGATCGCTGCCGCCGCCGAAGTCCCCGCTGTGGTCGTAATTGCCGTAGTCGTAGACGGCGTAGGCGTCGAACTTGTTCTGCGCGCGCGGCGCGTTCAGCGCCGACCACATCCGGTCGTCGATGGCGCGGAAATTCGCCTGCTCGACCTGCAGCGGCGCTTCGGCGAGCAGGCCGATTTTCTGCGGCGCCTCGATCACCGAGGCCGCGTAATCGGCGATCACCTGATGCCCGGCCGTCGTCGGATGCACGCTGTCGGCAAAGACATACGTCTTTGCAGCGTTCGGATCGACCAGCGTCGAAGACGTGCACACCAGCGATGGGACCGTACACGCCGGCGAGCTGGCATTGGTGAAGCCGAAAGCCGCCGGGTCGGCGACGACTTCGTTCAACAGCGAAAAAATGTTCAGCCGGATCAGGTCGACGTGGAGCGCATCGAGCCCGGTGCTGAGCGTGCTGTTGAAGAAGCTCGACAGGGCGGTGATCGATGCTCCCTGACCCGACCCGCGTCCGAACGGCGTGCTGCCGACATCGGGAAGATTGAATACCATGATGTAGCGTGCGCCCGCGGCATTGAGGATGCCGACCTGCTGGACGAGCTGCACGGCCGAGGTCGCGAGGTTGCTCTGGAGCTGGGCCGGCGTAATGGCGCCGGCTTGCGCCAGTCCGAGCTGGGTAAAGAGGTCATTGGCGCCGGCCCACACCGAATACAGCGCATGCGGATCGACCGCGCCTTTGGCGAGGAACTGTTGTACCTGCACGGACACCGGCGTCGCTGTCCCGGTCGGCGGCGACGGAGGAAAACCTGGGAGCTGCGTCACCCGGGCGCCGCCCTCGGCATAGTCGTTGCCTCCCTGATTGGCGGGAGTCGCCGTCGAGCCGTACCGCTGCGCGAAGACTTCGGCCCAGATCGGGCCCGGATTGGTGGTGAACTTGCCCGTGCCGGGCGGAAGCACCGGCTTGAACGAGCCGGCGTCGCTCAGTCTGTCGCCAAAAAAGAAGAACTGGTTGAATTGCGCGGCTGCCGGCCCATTGGCGAGGCATAGTCCGATGGCCCACGCCGCGGCCAAGATCGATTTCGTCACCGTCCGCATTGGCAAATCTCCTCCGTCAGTTTGTCGTACCGCGCGAGCATACGCATCTTAATCCAATCGTGCGCGTTCCCCGCACCATCGCCGGCGGCGTTTGTACCGGGCGTGCAACAAAAAGCCCGGGCGCAACATCGCCCGGGCTGGACCTGGATCGCTGTACGCTATTTGGCGAGCAGCGCGAGTCGGCCGTCGACGACCTTGACCCGATCGCCTTCGCGAAACGGCGGGTTCGATCCCTGCGTGAATGAGCGCCTCGTGCCGTTGTCGAGCTGCACGTTGATCACGTAATAGGACTTTTTCTTGGCATTCTTCTCGACTTCGTTGCCGGCGTAGGCGCCGACGCCGACGCCGGCGATCGTGGCCGCGGTGTTGCCGCGGCCGGAGCCGAGCTGATGGCCGAGCACGCCTCCGACGACGCCGCCGACCACCGCGCCGGCGCCGGTGCCTTCACCCTTGCGCTCGACGTAACGAACCGAGGTAACGACACCGCAACTGGCGCACACGACCCCGGGGGCATTCACCGGAGCCTGCGCCGCAACCCCCGGTGTCAGGGCCGACGCGAACAGTGCTGCTGAAATCAGTGAGACGCGTTTCATCGAAAACCTCCTGCAGATGGGTCTACTCACTATAGCAAATGGCCGGCACCGCGCTTAAGCGCTACAACCGCTGCCGCGCGATTCAGAGTGCATCGGCGCGCAATCGCGCATAGCTTCCGGGCGCGGGCTCGATGATTTTCAGGCGGCTTTTTCCGCCGCCCTTTCCCGGCACGCGGGCGGCGACCTGCGGACCGAGGTGCGGCTTGAGCCAGGCCAGCCAGTCGTTCCACCACGAGCCTTCGTGCTGCTTCGCACCGGCCAGCCATTCGTCGGGTGTCGCAGCAAGCTTGTCGTTGGTCCAGTAGCCGTATTTGTTTGCGGACGGTGGGTTGATCATACCGGCGATGTGCCCGGATCCCGACAGGACGAAACGCGACTTCCCGCCGAGGAGTCTCGGCCCCGCGTAGGTCGTTTTCCAGGGTGCGATGTGATCCTCGATCGCCGAGACGAAATATGCGGGTTGCGCGATCCTGGACACGTCGATCGCCACGCCGTCCAGGCTGATTCCTGCCGGGTCCTTCAGCGCGTTGCGCAAATACATGTTGCGCAGATAGAAGCTGTGCATCTTCGCCGGCATGCGCGTCGAGTCGCAATTCCAGTGCAGGAGGTCGAACGGGAACGGATCGCGTCCAAGCAGGTAGTTGTTGATGACGAACGACCAGATCAGGTCGTTGCTGCGCAGCATGTTGAACGAATTGGCCATCTCGGATCCCTCGAGATAGCCGCGCTCGTTCATTTTCTTTTCCAGCGCCTGCACCTGGCTCTCGTCGATGAACACCTCGAGCTCGCCCGCACCGGTGAAGTCGATCAGCGAGCTCATGAAGCCCGCGCTGGCGATGCGGCGGTCCTTTTTCGCCGCCATGTAAGCCAGGGTCGCGGTCAGAAGCGTGCCGCCGAGGCAGTAGCCGAGTGCGCTGATCTCGCGCTCGCCGGTCGCCTGCTCGATCGCGCCGAGCGCGGCGAGCGGGCCTTCCTGCA
>JBDTNP010000300.1:0-4420 GCA_039933695.1 Betaproteobacteria bacterium
GGCCACATGAAGGTCTTGTAGTAGAACCCGGCCGGGAATAGCGGTGAGAAGACGTCGTTGAGCGCGCCGATGTCGAACGACAGTGACGGCCAGCGGTTCTGGCTGGCAGCGACCAGGCCGTCGTAGAGCTCCTGCTGGGTGGCGCGGGTATTGGGCTCGGTGCGCGCGCCGCGAGCGAGCTGGACCAGCGCGTTCGGCTCGTCGGCGCCCGCAGTGACGATGCCGCGCGGCCGGTGGTACTTGAAGCTGCGGCCGACCAGGTGCACACCGTTGGCGAGCAGGGCGGAAGCCAGCGTGTCGCCTGGATGGCCCTCGTACGCCGCGCCGTCGAACGAAAAGCGCAGCGTCCGCAAGCGATCGACGATGCCGCCGTGCGGAAGGCGGTGCGATTGCGTCACGTGGCACGCCCGGGCAGCGGCTGATCGGGGCGAGCGCTCGCGAGAATGTCGTGTGTTCGAGTATCGCGACGGACCTTGAACCAGCGCCGGCAGCCGGCGCTGTGCAGCCACAGCTCGTCGTGCGGTCCGCACGGGTTGTCGCGCAGGTAGACGAATTCGTACCACGTTTCCAACGGCGCATCCGGCGGCGGGCGCTTGAGTGTCGCGTCGCCGCCGTAGGTGAATTCAATCTGGTTGCGCGGGCCGCACCAGGGGCAGGGAATCAGCAGCATCGCAAGCGTCCGGCGCCGTCCATCAATGCGCACCGGGCTTGGGCCCGGCGCCTTTTTCGTCGATCATCCGGCCTTCGGCAAAACGCTCGAGCGTGAACGCGGCATTCAACGGGTGCGGCTGGCCGCGCGCCATCGTGTAGGCATGCAGCCAGCCGGAGGCCGGCGTCGCCTTGAAGCCGCCATAGCACCAGCCGCCGGTCATCGTCAGGCCGCCGATCGGCAGCTTCGCAATGATCGGGCTGCCGTCCATCGTCATGTCCATGATGCCGCCCCAGCTGCGCAGCTGGCGCAGCCGCCCGAAACTGGGAAACAGCGCGAGGCACCCGCTGACCACATGCTCGATCGTCGGGAGATTGCCGCGCTGAGCATACGAATTGTAGAAATCGAGATCGCCGCCCATCACCAGCTCGCCTTTGTCCGACTGGCTGATGTAGAAATGGACGGCGCCCGAGGATACGACGGTGTCGAGCACCGGCTTGATCGGCTCGGAAACCATCGCCTGCAGCACGTGCGATTCGATCGGTAGCCCGATGCCGGCCATCGCGGCCAGCCGGCTCGAGTTTCCGGCGACCGCGATGCCGAGCTTGCGCGTGGCTATGAACCCTCGCGTGGTATCGACGCCCGCGATTGCATCGTTCTCGATCCGTATGCCGGTCACCTCGCAGTTCTGGATGATGTCGACGCCGCGCGCGTCTGCGGCCCGGGCGTAGCCCCATGCCACCGCGTCGTGGCGCACCGTGCCGCCGCGCGGTTGCAGCAGGCCGCCGGCGATCGGAAAGCGCGCCGAAGGCGAAGTATCGAGCTCCGGGATCCAGGCGGCGATCTCGTCGCGGCTTAAGAACTTCGCATCGATGCCGTTCAGGCGCATCGCGTTGCCGCGCCGGAGCGCGGCATCCATGTCGACCGGTGAGTGGACGAGGTTCAGCACGCCGCGCGCGCTGTACATGACGTTGAAGTTGAGCTCCTGCGACAGGCTCTCCCACAGCTTCAGTGAGAATTCGTAGAAATGTTCGTTCGGATCGAGGTGATAGTTCGAGCGCACGATCGTCGTGTTGCGCCCGGTGTTGCCGCCGCCGAGCCAGCCTTTTTCCAGCACGGCCACGTTGCTGATGCCGTGCTCTTTGGCGAGGTAGTAAGCGGTGGCAAGGCCGTGGCCGCCGCCGCCGACAACGATCGCGTCGTAGCCGCGCTTCGGCTCGGGGCTGCGCCACGCCAGTGGCCAGTTCTCGTGACGGCTCGCCGCGTTGCGGGCGAGCGAAAAAATCGAATAGCGCATCGTCGGCTATCGGGCTCGACAGAGGTTTCTGGCGACGGCGGGCGCCATCATCCAGGACGCTCGTCCGGCACTCGTGCGCTCACCACCGGAATCATCCATGCCGCATAGCGATCCGGATTGCGGATATCGGCGATCATCTGTTCGAAATAGGCGAGCGCCTGCTCGCGCGTGATCGGTGTCAGCTCGCCGATCGGGTCGACGTAGCCGTCGCGCCAGGCTTCGAGGATGGACGCAAACGTCTCACGGGGAACCCGCACCGTATCGACGACGACATAGTCGACGGTGATGGCCTCAAGCCTCATCGCGGCGAGGATGCCGAAGATGTTGCGCCCGATGAACAGGTCGGTTCCGGTCGCGGCACCGAATTGCGCCGGAACGGCATGCCAGAAGTCCTGCGGATCGAGCGCGCCGCGCTGAAAATGCAGCATCCCGTAGTCTTCCGGAATCAGATGCAGATAGCCACCGGCGCGGGTAACCCGCACAAGCTCGGCGAGTACGCGCTCCGGATACGGAATCGCGTGGATGACGTGCCGGCAAACGGTGAGGTCGAAAGTGCGATCGGCAGCAGCGAGCTCGTAAACGCTCTGGTGCTCGAACGAGAGCCGGGTGGCGAGGCTCCGGTACCGCGACCGCGCGAGCTCAAGATGCGCGTCGATGATGTCGACGCCGAGGACGGTGGCGCGAGGGAAAAGCGCGGCCAGCCGCAAGGCCGCCTCGCCGGTGCCGCAGCCGGCATCGAGAATCCTGGCTTCGGCAGGCAGAGCGTAACGGCCGAAAAGCGGCGCTTCCTGCGGCCAGATCGCTTGCGCCTGCGCGGCCAGGTTGCGCACCATCGACTCGTCGGCCATCTGTTCGGCCTGCGGGTTCAGATCCTGCAAGGACTATCTCCTAGCGCGTCGCGGGGAACGAAGCCTCGTGCACGGGCGAAAGCGCACAATCCAAGTCGTACAGCGACCGTTTTTATACCACAATGCCACGCCGCCGCCGCTATCACGTCTACGTCGTCGAGTTGTCCAAAGACGTCCTGTACGAACCTCGCTTCCGCAAAGCCAATCCCGATTACGTCGCCGGCAAGCCTTGCGTCTATGTCGGCATGACGGGCCTCGATCCCGACATCCGCTTCGACAAGCACAAGGCAGGTATCCAGTCGAATCGTTTCGTGCAAAAATTCGGGCTGCGCTTGCTGCCCGAGCTCTACGAGGTCTACAACCCGATGCCTTACGACGGCGCGCGCGACATGGAGGTCGAGTTGGCGATCGGCCTTCGCGAAACCGGCTACGGCGTATGGCAGGCCTGAAGGCGCGCGCGGTTCTCCGATTCGATCGATCCTCCGATGCCCTCCATCATCTCCGTCACGAACCTCTCTAAGACCTACGCTTCGGGCCTTCAGGCGCTGAAGAACATCAACCTGGAGATTCGCCGCGGCGAGATCTTCGCGCTGCTGGGTCCGAATGGCGCAGGCAAGACGACGCTGATCAGCACCATCTGCGGGATCGTCAACCCGACCGACGGAAAGGTCCTGGTCGGCGGGCACGACATCGTCAGGGCCTACCGCGCCGCCCGCTCGATGATAGGTCTCGTGCCGCAGGAGCTGACGACCGACGCATTCGAGTCGGTATGGGGAACGGTATCGTTCAGCCGCGGACTGTTCGGCAAGAAGGCGAATCCCAAGCACATCGAAAAGGTGCTCAAGGACCTGTCGCTGTGGAGCAGGAAGGACAGCAAGATCATCACGCTTTCCGGTGGAATGAAGCGGCGCCTGTTGATCGCCAAGGCGCTGTCGCACGAGCCGAAGATCCTGTTTCTCGACGAGCCGACGGCCGGCGTCGACGTCGAGCTCAGGCGCGACATGTGGCGGCTGGTGCGCTCGCTCAGGGAGAGTGGCGTCACCATCATCCTGACCACGCATTACATCGACGAAGCCGAAGAGATGGCCGACCGGGTGGGCGTCATCAACAAGGGCGAGATCATCCTGGTCGAGAACAAGGCCGAGCTGATGCACAAGCTCGGCCGGAAGCAGCTGACCTTGCAGCTGCACGACCCGCTTAAGGCAATCCCTGCCGAGCTTGCCGGCCACCATCTGGAGCTATCCGGCGACGGCAGCGAACTGATCTACACCTACGACACGCAGGGCGAGCGGCCCGGCATCGCCGCGCTGCTCGACGATCTGGACAAAGCGGGAATCCGGTTCAAGGACCTGCAGACGACGCAGAGCTCGCTGGAAGACATCTTCGTCAGCCTGTTGCGGGAGGACAAGTGAACGTTCACGCGATCCGCGCGATCTACAAGTTCGAGATGGCGCGCACCCGGCGCACCTTGATGCAGAGCATCATCTCCCCGGTGATCTCGACGTCGCTGTATTTTGTCGTCTTCGGCGCCGCGATCGGCTCGCGCATCCAGCACGTCGAGGGCATCAGCTACGGCGCGTTCATCGTGCCCGGGCTGATCATGCTGTCGCTGCTGACGCAGAGCAT
>JBDTNP010000301.1:0-1777 GCA_039933695.1 Betaproteobacteria bacterium
CAGCTCGATGCCGCGCTGCAACGCCGCGTCGAGGATGTTCTCCTTGGTTTTCTCGAGCGTATATTGTCGCACCGATCCATCGATGATGACCGTTACCTCGCACTCGGCGTGGCCGGGATCGGGCGCGGGCGGGGCTTTCCGCTCGTGCTTCGGAATGCTCGCCGCGAACAGCTCGATCTTGATGCGCGACTTGGGCATGCCGTGCGCCTGCAGCGACTCGGATACCGCCTGCATCATGCCGTCGGGACCGCAGACGAAGGCGGTGTCGATGTCGGCCAGGTCGACCCAGTGCTCGATCAGCGCATCGGCCTTTTTGCGGTCGATGCGGCCGTTCAGGATGTCGATGTCCTGCGGCTCGCGGCTCATCACATAGATCAGGCTGAAGCGCTCGAGGAAGCGATCCTTGAGGTCGGCGAGCTCCTCGCGGAACATCACGGCACTCGACGATCGGTTGCCGTAGAAAAGCGTGAACCGGCTGTGCGGCTCGGTCAGCAAGGTCGTCTTGACGATCGACAGCAGCGGCGTGATGCCGCTGCCGGCGGCGAATCCCAGGTAATGCTTGCGATTCGCGGCGGCCAGCGGCACGTTGAAGTGGCCGAGCGGCGGCATGACGTCGATCGTCTGCCCGGGCGCGATCTGCTCGTTGGCCCAGGTCGAGAACACGCCGCCGGGCGCCTTCTTCACTGCCACGCGCAGCGTGCCGTCCTGCACCGCCGAGCAGATCGAATACGAGCGGCGCACGTCGTCGGCGCCTATGGTCGTGCGCAAGGTCAGATGCTGGCCAGGCTCGAAGCGGAACGCGTCGCGCAGCGAGGGCGGCACGTCGAAGGTCAGCGCGATCGCGTCACGCGTCTCGCGCGCCACCGAGGCGATGGTCAAGGGATGGAATTTGCTCAATACGGGCCGGGATGGCGTACGCTCGATCGGAGCGTCAATGCGGCTTGAAGTAGTCGAAAGGCTCGAGGCAGTCTTCGCAGCGATGCTGCGCCTTGCACGGCGTCGAGCCGAAACGCGACAGCTCAAGGGTTCGGGTCGAGCCGCAGCGCGGGCACGGCACCGGTGGCGCAGGCAGACGGCGCGTCAGGCCACCGATGTCTATTGCCTGCACGGCGGCGCGAACCCCCGGCGGCGCGATGCCGTACTCGGCCAGCCGTGTTTTCGCCGAGGGCGCCATCCAGTCGGTCGTCCATGGCGGGGAAAGGCGCGTCTCGATACGGGCGCCGGCGATGCCGGCGTTCGCCAGCGCCGCGGCGACGTCAGCCGCGATCACCTCGGTTGCCGGACAGCCCGAATAAGTCGGTGTCAAGGTGACAACCAGCTCTCCGTCGCGCCAGCGCACGTCGCGGACGACGCCGAGCTCGACCAGCGAGATCACCGGAATCTCGGGATCGGGAATCGCCGCGAGCGCCTCCCAGATGGCGTCCATCGTCCGCCGGGCTTCGGTCGCGACACAAATCGCGCTCACCACTGCGCTCCCGGGTAGGCGCGCTGCAGCCACTGCATCTGCGCGAGCATCGGGCCGATGTGCTCGGTGTGGATGCCCTGCCGTCCGCCGCGTCCACCGCTGCCCTGCATCCAGCCGTTGGACGGCTGCGTCAGCGTGGCCTCGGCGAGCACCGCGCCGACGCGCTGTTGCCATGGCGCCGCCAGCTTGCGGTGATCGCAGGCGATGCCCGCATCGATCAGCGCGATGTCGATCGCGTCGGCCTCGAACATTTCGCCCGTGTACATCCACCGATCGTCGACCGCCGCCTGCATCCTGGCATGGCTCTCCTCG
>JBDTNP010000302.1:0-8116 GCA_039933695.1 Betaproteobacteria bacterium
TCTTGCGCAGGATCTCGGCCGAGACCTGCTGCGGCGCGATCTTCTTGCCGCGCACGTCGACCCAGGCGTCGCCGTTGTCGGCCTTGACGATCTTGTAGGGCATCAGGCCGATGTCCTTCTGGACTTCCTTTTCGCCGAACTTGCGGCCGATCAGCCGCTTGACCGCGAAGATCGTGTTCTTCGCGTTGGTCACCGCCTGCCGCTTGGCCGGCGCGCCGACGAGGATTTCGCCGTCTTCCTGATAGGCGACGACCGAAGGCGTCGTCCGCGCGCCTTCGGAATTCTCGATCACTTTCGGCGTAGTGCCTTCCATGATCGCGACACAGCTGTTGGTCGTTCCGAGGTCGATGCCGATGATCTTGGCCATGCTGATTCCTTCCTTTTGCTGGATGCTTGTCTTAGGCGCTACGTGGGGTTTTTTCGGTCGGGTTCAAGGCAAGCGCGCGTTATCCGCCCCGCTCCTTGGGCTTGGCCACGGCGACCAGCGCCGGCCGCAGGACGCGATCGCCGAGCATGTACCCCTTCTGGAAAACCTGCGCGACGGTTCCACCCGGCTGGTCGGATTCGATCATCGTCATCGCCTGGTGGCGGTGCGGATCGTACTTTTCGTGCAGCGGATCGACCGCGACGATCTGCGCCTTGTCGAAGGCTGCGTTCAGGTTCTTCAGCGTCAACAGCACGCCATCGCGCAGCGCCTCGATCGATGCTGCCGGCGCGGCCAGCGTCTGCTCGAGCGCGTCCTTGACGGCCAACAGCTCCTGGGCAAAGCGCTCGATGCCGTACTTGTGCGCCTTGGCCACGTCGTTCTGGGCAAGCTTGCGCACGTTGTCGGTTTCCGCCATCGCACGCAGCCATGCGTCCTTGAGCCGCGCCGCATCGTCCTCGGCCTGCTGCAGCAGCGTGGCCAGATCGGGGGCTGGATCGCCGGGCCGCTCGGTCGGTTGGCTCGCCGGCGTATCGGTCGGAACGGGAACACCCGCCTCGAATTCACCGGAAACTTGACTGTTATGGTCGGGATTTTCGCCCATCATTGCTCCTCTGCGAACACGAAAGATATGGGGCTGTTTCGATGCGCTTCAACCGCGATCCGCCAGAAAAGCGGCGAATCCCGGCGTAATCCCGGCGTAGGACCCGCCCGGATCGCGCGGATAGGATTTGCTGGGGGGCAAATCGCCCTAGCGGTCGGCGCCCAGCGCCTTCGCTCGCGCCTGGCTCAGCTCGCGCGCCGCGGCGTCGGGCGGCAGGTCGAGCCAACCCTGGAGATTGCGCATCGCGAGGTCGGCCAGCGCGGCGATCCACGACGGCCGCTCGTTCAGGCAGGGAATGCAGTGCAGCTCCTGGCCGCCGGCGCCGAGAAAAGCGGCCTGTGCGTCGTGGCCCAGTTCCTCCAGCGTTTCCAGGCAGTCGCTGACAAAGCCGGGGCAGACGATGTCGACCCGCCGCATCCCCTGCTTCGCCAGCGCGAGCAAGGTCGGCAGCGTATACGGCTCCAGCCACCGGGCGCGGCCGAAGCGCGACTGGAACGAGACTTCGTACTGCTCGCTGGTCAGACCGAGCTCGCTTGCCACCAGCCGTGCGGTCTTGCGGCAATGGCAATGGTACGGGTCGCCCAGGTCGAGGCTTCGGCGCGGCACCCCGTGGAACGACAGCAGCAGCTTGTTCGGCCTGCCGTTTTTCAGCCAGTAATCGTTGATGCTCTGGGCGACCGCTTTGATATAGCCGGGTTCGTCGTGATAAGGCGCGACCACGCGCAGCGCCGGGACGGCGCGCATCCGCGACGCCGCCGCGAACACCGCATCGAGGGCGGACCCGGTGGTGCTCGCCGCGTACTGCGGATACAGCGGCAGGACCAGCACGCGGTCGCAGCCGCCGGCCTTGAGCTTTGCCATCGCGCTGGCTATCGTCGGCCGGCCGTACCGCATGCCGAGCTCGATCTGCGCATGGTCGGACGGCAGGCCCAGCTCCTTCATCCGCTGCCCGAGATATCCGTGCAGCAGCGTCTTCTGCCTCACGCTGTGCGCGAGCAAGGGGGAGCCGTCCTTGCCCCAGATCGTCGCGTACTTTCGCGCCGACTGCGCCGGCCGGACGCGCAGGATCACGCCATGCAATATCGGCAGCCACGCCACGCGCGGGATCTCGATCACGCGGGGATCGGACAGGAATTCGGCGAGGTAGGCGCGCACGGCGGCGGTCGTCGGCGCGTCGGGCGTTCCGAGGTTGACCATCAGCACGCCGATGCGGCGCGGCCGGTCGTGCGTGAATGCAGGCTCGGGCAGGAAGGCCATCGGTCGTCTGCTGCCGCGCTAGTGCCTGTGAAGCGCAGGGCACCGCGTCCGGCGGTGACAGTGCAGGCGCGCGATCGGTTTCACGCGACGCCGCGTTCGCCGGCCGCGGTCAATCGTCGGCAATCTGCTGCGACAGCGCGCTCGACAGCAGCTTGGCCGTGACGTCGACGATCGGAACGACGCGCTCATACGCCATCCGCGTCGGACCGATGACGCCCAGCGTGCCGATGACCTCGCCGCCGGCCTCGTACGGCGCCGTCACGACGCTGCATTCGTCGAGCGGCAGCAGCCCCGACTCGCCGCCGATATAGATCTGCACGCCCTCGGCCAGCTGCGAGGCGTCGAGCAGATGCAACAGCGATGTCTTCTGCTCGAACAGGTCGAACAGCAGGCGCAGGCGCTGCATGTTCGACGAGAAGTCGCCGGCGTTCAAGAGGTTCCGCTCGCCGCTGACGACCAGCGATTCGTCGCGGCTCAACGCGCCCTCGCCGATATCGACCGCCGCCCTCATCAGCCCGGCGATGTCGTCGCCCAGCGCGCGCAGCTCGTCGGCCAGCCGGCCGCGTATCGCGCCGAGCGGGGTGCCGGCGAAATTATGGTTGAAGAAATTGGTCGCCTCGATCAGCTGCGCCTGCGTGTACGGGCGATCGGTATGCAATATGCGGTTCTGCACGTCGTTTTCGGCGGTCACGATGATCAACAGGACCCTGCGCTCGGACAGCCGCAGGAATTCGAGATGGCGGAACGTCGCTTCGCGGCGCTTCGGCGTCATCACGACGCCGGCGAACTGGGTCAGCTGCGACAGCATGACGGCGGCTGCGTTGACGATCTGCTGGGGATGATCGGCATGCAGCTCTTCTTCGAGCCGGCGGATCTCGATCTGCTCCAGCGGCTTCACGACCATCAGCGTGTCGACAAAGAAACGGTAACCCTTGGCCGTCGGAATCCTGCCGGCCGACGTGTGGGGGCTGGCGATGAAGCCCATTTCTTCGAGGTCGGCCATCACGTTGCGTATCGTCGCCGGCGACAGCTCCAGGCCCGACTGACGCGACAGCGCACGCGAGCCTACCGGCTGGCCGTCGGTGATATAGCGCTCGATCAGCGTCTTCAGCAGGTGTTGCGAGCGAGGATCCACGATCGGGCTATTGTACCGCCGGCCCCGCAGCCAAAGCGACGATTGCACCGGTGCGCGTTTGGCCCGCCCGCGCGCATGTGCTTTAATCGTGCCATGGGGGGTCCGGCACAACGCTTCGCAACCGTCGCGCTGATCGGCCGCTACGCGAGTGCCGGCATCGCCGAGCCGCTGCAGCGCCTGGCGTCGTTTCTGGCGGAGCGCGGCCACGATGTCGTCCTCGATGCGGAAACGGCGCAATGCACGCCGCTGCCCGGCTATCGCACCGCGCCAGCGGAAGAGCTCGGGCGCAACGCCCAGCTCGCGATCGCACTCGGCGGCGACGGCACGATGCTGTCGAACGCCCGCCGGCTCGCGCCTTTCGATGTGCCGTTGATCGGCATCAACCAGGGGCGACTCGGATTCCTGACCGACATCGCGCTCGCCGACATGGAAAACGCGCTGTCGGCGATGCTCGACGGGCGCTATGTCGAAGAGACGCGCACGCTGCTCGACGCGACGCTGACGCTGGCCGCTGGCGGCAGCGAGCGCACGCTGGCGCTGAACGATGTCGTCGTCGGTCGCGGCGCGATGGGCGGAATGATCGACTGCGCGGTGACGATCGACGGCAATTTCGTCTATGCGATGCGGGCCGACGGCCTGATCGTCGCCACGCCGACCGGCTCGACCGCATACGCGCTGTCGGCGCAGGGCCCGATCGTCGATCCGATCGTCGCGGCGCTGTTGCTGGTCCCGGTCGCGCCCCACGCGCTCACCAACCGCCCGATCGCGGTGCGCGACTCCGCGGTGATCGAGATAACGCTGCTGCGAGGCAAGGACGCGAGCCTGCATTGCGACGGCCAGTCGCATTTCGCGCTGGTCGAGGGCGATCGCGTCGTCGTCCGGCGCGCGGCGCATCGGCTGCGCCTGCTGCACCCGCAGGATCACGACCATTTCGCCATGCTTCGTCAGAAGCTGCACTGGAGCGAGACGCCGGAGCGGCTCCGCCCCTAGGCGAAAAACCCCAGCGTCTAAGGCCTCGGTCGGAGCGCGGCAAGGCACGTTCCGGCGATAATCGGGAGCGCGCGCCTTCGCGCCGGACAATCGAATCGATGCTTCGCCTGCTTTCCATTCGCCATTTCGCTGTCGTCGAGGCGCTCGAGGTCGAATTCCGGCCCGGCTTCACCGTGCTGACCGGCGAAACCGGGGCCGGCAAATCGATCCTGCTCGATGCGTTGTCGCTGCTGCTCGGCGATCGCTTCGAGACGCGGCAGCTGCGTCCGGGCGCCGACCGCGCCGAAATCGCCGCCGAGTTCGAGGACGAGGGGCCGGAACTGCGCGCGTGGCTTGCCGCGCAGGACCTCGGCGACGAAGGACCGCTGCTGCTGCGCCGCGTGCTCGATGCGCAGGGACGAAGCCGGGCGTACGTCAACGGGCGCCCGGCGACGCTCGCGCAACTCGCCGACATCGGCGAACGCCTGATCGACCTGCACGGCCAGCACGCGCATCAGTCGCTGGGCCGGCCCGAAGCGCAGCGCCAGCTGCTCGATTCCTTCGGCGGCGTCGAGCCGCTGGCGCGCGAAGTCGCCGCTGCCTGGCGCGCCTCGCGCGAAGCGATCGAGCGCCGCGACCGCGGCGGGCGGGAAGCCGCCGCGCGTCAGGCCGAACGCGACGCGCTGGCCGCGCGCGATGCGGAGCTCTCCGCACTCGCCGCGACGACCGACGAGTGGCAGGCGCTGTCGCAGGCGCAATCGCGGCTCGCGCATGCGGCGAGTCTGCTCGAGGCGGCGGCGGCGGCGGAGACGGAATTGACCGAGGGCGACGCGGCGCTCGGCGCGCGTCTCGCCGTCCTGGCGCATCGTCTGGGACAGGCGGCGCAGCACGATCAGGCGCTTTCCGGCATCGTTCAACTCGCCGACGAGGCCAAGATTCGCGTCGACGAAGCAGGCAGGAGCCTCCGCGCGTATCGCGAGCGGCTCGACCTCGATCCGGTCGATCTTGCGCGGGTCGAGACAAGGCTTGCGGCGTTCCACGATCTCGCGCGCAAGCATCGCGTGCGACCCGAGGCGCTCCCGGCGCTGGCCGACGAGACCGCGCGCCGCCTGGCCGAGCTCGTCGCGGACTCCGACGCCGGCGCACTGGAGCGCGCGGTCGATCAAGCCAGGCAATCGTTCGATGCGCTGGCGCGCGCGCTCTCGGCGAAACGCAAGACCGCGGCGCTGTCGCTGGGAAAAAAAGTCACCGCGATGATGAAGGAGCTGGCGATGGCCGGCGGCCGTTGCGAGATCACGCTGACGACACTGGCCGAGCCGGCGAGCTACGGCGCCGAAACCGTCGAATTCCGTGTCGCGACCCATCCGAAACAGCCGTTCGGCCCGCTGGCGCGCGTCGCTTCGGGCGGCGAGCTGTCGCGACTTGCGCTGGCGATCCAGGTCGTGCTGGCCGAAGTCGGCCGCGTTCCGACGCTGATCTTCGACGAGGTCGACGTCGGCATCGGCGGGGCGGTCGCGGTGACCGTCGGCCGGATGCTGCGCGAGCTTGGGCTAAGGCGGCAGGTGCTCTGCGTCACCCATCTGCCGCAGGTGGCGGCGTGCGCGGACGAGCACTACCGCGTCACCAAGATCGGCAAGGGCGATGCGGTGGCCTCCGAGCTGGCGCGACTTTCCGCCGGCGCACGGGTCGAGGAGCTCGCGCGCATGCTCGGCGGCATCGAGATCACCGCCAAGACGCGGGCGCACGCCGGCGAATTGCTGGCGCAGCAGCGCGAAGCGACGACGCGACGCGCGCGCTAGCGCCGGCGATCGTCGGGGCGGCGCGGCTGAAGCCGGCCGATCATCGATGCCGGCAAACAATGCAAAACGGCCGCTGTCGCGGCCGTTGCCCGGATGTTCGAATCGGTTACAGATGGCGCGACTTGACCTTGTCGGCGGCCGATACGGCGGCAAAGCTGCCGCGCACGCGATGGGTCGCGCGCTTGGCCTTCGCCGACGCATGCGAAGCGACCGGCAGCGCCAGCGATTCGCCGGTTTCGAGCCAGTGCTTGACCCGTTGCGCATCGGCGATGCGCGAAAGCTTGCCGTACGAATCCAGCAGCACGATGACGACCGGCCGGTTGACGATATTGGCGAGCATCACCAGGCATTTGCCGGCTTCGCGAATGAACCCGGTCTTGCTCAGCGTGATGTCCCATTGCCCGCCGCGCACCAGCGAATTGGTGTTGTTGAAGCCCAGCACGCGGCCGCTCGGCTGGATCTCGACCGTGTGGCTCGCAGTGGTCGTGAACTCGCGGATCAACGGGTAACCGGCAGCCGCTTGCACCATGCGCGCCAGATCGCGCGCCGTCGCGACATTTTCGCTCGATAGTCCGGTCGGGTCGTTAAAATACGTTTGCAGCATGCCCAGGCTCGCCGCCTTGCGGTTCATCGCCGCGACGAAAGCCTGCGTTCCGCCCGGATAATTGCGCGCCAGGCAGGAAGCTGCGCGGTTTTCGGACGCCATCAGCGCCAGCTGCAGCATTTCGCGCCGCGTCATCGTGCTGCCCAGCCGCAGCCTCGAGCGGCTGGCCTTCAGCAAGTCCAGATCGCCGATGTCGATCGTAAGCTCATCATCCATCGGCTGCTGAGCGTCGAGCACGACCATCGCAGTCATCAGCTTGGTGACCGAGGCGATCGCAGTGACCGCATCGGCGCCCTTGGCGTAGATCGGCTGCCCGGTCTGGGCGTCGAAAACCAGCGCGTTGGCCGAGGCGAGCTTGAGCTTGCTCGCGTCGATCAGCAGCGTCGACCCGATCGGCTTGAGGTCCTCGGCCGCGCCGGCACCTGGTGCGATCAGGAATAAGCCAATTAAAACAATGGTTAATCGCAAGTTCATTAAGATAGTTCTCAAGCAGAGACGCAAGTTTATAGCATAGCTTGGGCGTTATGCCAACGGCTTAGCGTGGCCAGCCGCTCAGGCGATGACTTGGGCCGACGGGCTGCGCGGATCGGGGCTCCCCTCCGTGGCGTCTTCGCGCTGCTGCTGCAACGCCCACATGCGGGCATACGAGCCGCCGGCGGCGAGCAGTTCGGCGTGGGTGCCGCGCTCGGTGATGCGACCGTGCTCGAGCACCAGGATCTGATCGGCGCCGACGATCGTCGACAATCGGTGCGCGACGGTCAGGGTCGTGCATCCCGCCGAGATCTGCTCGAGCTCGGCCTGGATCAGCTTTTCTGACTTGGAGTCGAGCGCCGAGGTCGCCTCGTCGAAGATCAGGATGCGCGGATCCTTGAGAATCGCGCGCGCGATCGCCACGCGCTGCTTTTCGCCGCCCGAAAGCTTCAGGCCCCGTTCGCCCACCGGCGTGCGATAGCCTTCGGGCAGCGTGGACACGAAGTCGTGGATCTGCGCGAGCCTCGCCGCGATGACGATCTGCTCGTGCGTCGCGCCGGGATTGCCGTAGGCGATGTTGTACTCGATCGAATCGTTGAAGAGCACCGTGTCCTGCGGCACGATGCCGATGGCCGCGCGCACGCTCGTCTGCTGCACCGAGCGCAGGTCCTGCCCGTCGATGGTGATGCGGCCCCCGCTGACGTCGTAGAACCGGTACAAAAGCCGGGCCAACGTCGACTTGCCCGAGCCGCTCGGCCCGACGACGGCGATCGTACGGCCCGCGGGAATCACGAACGACACGTCGAACAGGATCTGCCGGTTCGCGTCGTAGTGGAAATCGACGTGCTCGAAG
>JBDTNP010000303.1:0-4432 GCA_039933695.1 Betaproteobacteria bacterium
CGGACACCTGCAGCGCGCCTTCGATGATCGACAGCGCGTCGGCGTCGAGCAGCTTGTGCTCGAACGCGCCGTGCAGCAGCCTGAGCAGTTCCTCCCTGTCGTCGGGCTCGCGCGACAGGAAAGCCGACAGACGCTCGAGCAGCGTCGGCTTCGCGGACCGGCCGTTGGAATCGTCGCTCATCGGGCGCTGCGGGGGGAGGGCAGTTCGGCGGTGTAGGGGTCGGCGTAGCCCAGCCGCGCGAGGATGGCGGCCTCGTGCGCCTCCATCCGAGCCGCATCGGCGTCTTCGAGATGGTCGTAGCCTTGCAGATGCAGCGTGCCATGGACGACCAGATGCGCGCAGTGCGCGGCCAGTGCCTTGCCCTGCTGTTGCGCCTCGCGCTTCAGCACCGGGGTGCAGAGCACGATATCGCCGCGCAATATGTCACGCTCGTCATCGTACACGAACGAGAGCACGTTTGTCGGGCGGTCCTGGCGCCGGTAAAGCCGGTTCAGCCGGCGCCCTTCGTCGCGGTCGACGAAACGCAGCGTGATGTCCGCGTCGCGCTCGAGCGCGGCGGCAACGCAGCGGCGGAGCAAACCTCGTGCCGGCAGATCGGCATCGTCGGCCGCGCGCTGCACGGTTAAGCTCAGGCGCGGCGCGGTCATCGCGCCGCCCCCGCGGGCGCAGAATCGCGCGCCAGTTCGAGCATCCTGGCGTACAGCGGCGCGAGCAGTCGGCGGTCTTCGCTGCGAGGAACCGCCAGCAAGGCGTCGCCAACGTAGATTTCGGCGCTGGCATGCCCTGGGCCGCACTCGGCGGAGACGCGCGGCGCGAGCCACACGCCGTCCTGGCCGGCGATCCGATCGCGCGCCGCGGTCAGCGCTTCCGCCGGCGCCTCAAAATGCAGATGAAACAGATTGACCTGCGGCGGCTTCGGCTCGACCGACAGGCCATCGATGCCGGCCAGCGATTCGGCAAACGCCGCGGCGCGCGCGCGATACGCTGCCATCTTGGCGAGTTGCCCGTCGAAGCGCATCGCAGCCGACACGACGAACGGGTGCAGCTGGACCAGTGTGCCGCCATGCCGGCGCCGCCACACGCGTGCCTCGGCGATGAAGTCTTCCGGACCCAGCAGCATCGCGCCCGCCAGCGCACCGATGCCCTTGTAGAAGGAGACATAGACGGAATCGAACTGCGAAGAGATGTCGGCGTAGGACGAGGGCGCGTAGTGCTCGCGCGCTTCCCAGAGCCGCGCGCCGTCCATGTGGCGCCAGATGCCGCGCTCGGCAGCGACCGTCATCAGCGCGACGAGCTCTGGCCAGTCCGGCAGCCGGCCGCCGATCTCGCGCGCCGGCAACTCGACCAGCACCGCGGCCGGAGCTTCGGCCAGGTCGTTGAGATCGCGTGCCAAGGTCGGCCGCTCGCGCTCGCCCAACAGGAGCGCCCGCAGCGAATGCAGACGCGCGTAGGCATGCTCCTCGTGCAATTCGAGGTGTGAGGTCGGATGCATCGCGATGACGGCGTTTTGTGAGCGGTCGCAGGCGATGCGGAGCGCGATCTGCTGCGCCATCGTGCCGCTGGGCATGAATACCGCGGCGGGCTTGCCCAGCAGAGCGGCCACCCGGGCCTCGAAAGCGCCGATCAGCGCTCCTTCGCCGTAGCGATCGGCGTGCCAGCCGTGCCGGCTGCACCATTCGGCGACTCGCCCGAGCTCGGCGCCGGGCGGCTCCTCGCCGTGGCCAGAAACAATGATCGCGCACCGCCGGCGCAGCGCATCCTGCTCGTCGGCGCGCAACGGCATCGATGCAGCCGGTCGAATCAGGATATCGCCGGGGAGCGACGCGACATGCTAGCGCTCGCCGCCGGATCCCCCGCCGGGGGCATCGATCCGTTCGCTGCGCGTGTGCTTTTCATAGGCGCTTATGATCTTCTGGACCAGCGGGTGCCGCACGACGTCGGCGGCGGTGAATTCGGTGAAGGCGATGCCGCGCACGTCGGCCAGCACGCGGCGCGCCTCGATCAGACCGCTTTTCTGGCCGCGGGCGAGATCGATCTGCGTGACGTCGCCGGTGATCACCGCCTTGGTCCCGAAGCCGATGCGCGTCAGGAACATCTTCATCTGTTCCGGCGTGGTGTTCTGCGCCTCGTCGAGAATGATGAACGAGTGGTTGAGCGTGCGGCCGCGCATGTACGCGAGCGGCGCGATCTCGATAGTGTTGCGCTCGAACAGACGTGCCGTCTTGTCGAAACCCATAAGGTCGTAGAGCGCGTCGTAGAGCGGGCGCAGGTACGGATCGACTTTCTGCGCCAGGTCGCCGGGGAGGAAGCCCAGGCGCTCGCCGGCCTCGACCGCGGGGCGGACCAGCACGATGCGTTTGACCAGGTCGCGCTCGAGCGCATCGACCGCGCACGCAACCGCCAGATAGGTCTTGCCGGTGCCTGCCGGCCCGATGCCGAACGTGATGTCGTGCTCCTGGATATGCTTCAGGTAAAGGATCTGGTTGGTCGTGCGGCCATGGAGATCGGCGCGGCGGGTGCGCAAGGTCAGCGCTTCGGCCGAAGCGTCTGGCGCCTGAGGCATGGCTTCGCGCTCGGCGGAGCTGCGCAACTCGACCAGGCCGAGCTGGATGTCGTCGATGGACAGGGGTGCGTGCGCCTCGGCGTAGAAGCGTTCGAGCGCCGTAGCCGCCTGCTGCGTCTGTGCCGGCTGTCCGCGCACGGTGAATGCGGCGCCGCGCCGCGCGATAGAGACATCCAGCGCCGATTCGATCTGGCGCAGGTTGGCGTCGAGCGCGCCGCAGAGATTGGCGAGCGCGCGGTTGTCGACCGGTGACAGCTCGACGTCGAGAGTCTGTGTCTTCAAGGCGCTCCTAGTGCCGTGTTCCGTAAGTTCCGAAGATAAAGGAGCGGATGAAATCGGGTGCCAGGCGAGGCGCGCGGCCGAAAGCGTACCCCGTGGTACGGTGAGGCCGCGCAACGCCGCATCGCACCTGCGCATTGGCCAATGAGCGCCGCGAACTATCGAGTGAATTTGCGGAACAGGACACTAGGCGTCGGGGCGCAGCATCGGCGCCTTCAGGGCTTCGTCGAGCGTGTTCTCGCACTCGGCGAGGTGCGCGCGCGCTTCCTTCGAAAACGAGCTGCGAGATTGCGCGGCCTTGAGCTGCGCCAGCAGTTGTTTCGCGTTGGCGCGCTGCAGCGCCCGGCCGTCGGCGTGGTCCGACGACGAAGGGTGCACGATCATCGTCGCGACCCGCCGCAGATATTCGCGTTGCAGGTTGCGCCGGAACGGCGTGATGTCGCGGCCGGTCTTGAGCTCGCTCCAGACGGCGCTTTGCAGCGTGTCATAGAGCTCGGACAGGCGGAATGCCTCGCCGCTCTTCGTCTGACGATAAGCGCTTTCCTCGATGCGCGTCGCCACCGTGTCGGAGAGCAGCTGATCGAGGATCGCGCGCTGCACGCGCAACATCCGGTCGGAAAGCGAAATGTCCGGCGAGATCGCACTGATTCCCGCGTCGTCGCGCCCGCGGTCGAACTGGTCGACGGTAAGCCTGCGTACGAATTCAGGACGCAGCCGGAAGCTGTCGACCGACAGCAACCCGTCGGCGATCAGCTTCAGCGCGGCACGCTGCTTGTCGGGCGCCACCGGCGTGAAAGGCTCGCGCCCGCTGCCGGCATGGTCGCGTACGTAGACGACGCCGCCGACGTATTTGGCCGCGACTGCGCCGGCGTTGCCGAGCTGCGTCAGGCCGGCGATGAAATTGCGCCGCAGCACTTCGTAGCTCTGCCCCGGTGCGAGCTTGCGGTCCTGCAGCCGTGCCCAGAGCTCTCGGGAGAGCTTCAGGCGGCGCGTCGCGAACTCGAGCGGATCACTGCCCAGGTCGCGCCGGTTCACCTGCGGGTCCATGCCTTCGGCCGCGCCGCCGAATCCGGCGTCGATGTCATTGGCGAACGCAAGCTGCGGCTCGTCGCTGCGCGCGGCGATTTTCGCGAGCTCGGACTTTTCCTTCTCGGGCTCAATCGGCTTGTACGCGTACTCGATCGCCCAGTAGTCGTAAGGGCCGATCGTCGGCATCACGTAGTCGCCCTGCTTCTCGCTCTCGAGCGCCAGGTTGATCGCGTTGTAATCCATCACCGATCCGCCGATGCCGTGCTCATGCGTGAAGGCCGGGTCTTCCAGCTGCTTTTGCGTGTAGATCGTCGACGCGCGGAAGTTGTGCTGCAGCCCCAGCGTGTGCCCGATCTCGTGCGTCACCACATCCCTCAGCGTCGCCAGCACATACCTCTGCGCTTCCGGACCTTCCGGATCGATCTCGCCGCGCGCGATCAGGACGTCGAGCGCGAACGCGAGCTCGTCCATCGCGATGTCGCCGTACTCGCAGAACGTGTCTTCACCCGCGGGCATCGATTGGGCCCGTGATGACCACGCCGCGTGCATCGTGGACAACC
>JBDTNP010000304.1:0-4115 GCA_039933695.1 Betaproteobacteria bacterium
CGATCGTCGGCATTTCGCTGCTGCCGGTCGTCGTGCAGTGGTTGCGCGAGCGCCGGCACGGCAACGGTGGGGCGGACGATAGCTCGCGACCGCCAAAGTAGCGTTCCTAGACCCGCTTGGCGAGCGCTTCCGCCTTGCCGAGGTAGGTCGACGGCGTCAGCGCCTTCAACCTCTTCTTCGCTTCCGGCGGCAGCGCCAGCGCGTCGATGAACGCATGCAGCGTCTCGCGCGTCATCCCCGCCTTGCCCCGGGTCAGGGCCTTCAGCTGCTCGTACGGATTGTCGATGCCGTAACGGCGCATCACCGTCTGGATCGGCTCGGCGAGCACCTCCCAGTTTGCCTCGAGGTCGGCGGCGAGCCGCGCCGGATCGGCGGCGAGACGTCCGAGACCCTGCCGGCAGGAGACGTAACCGAGCAGCGCGTAGCCGAACGCTACGCCGACATTGCGCATCACCGTCGAGTCGGTCAGGTCCCGCTGCCAGCGCGAGATCGGCAGCTTTTGGGCGAGATGATGCAGCAATGCGTTGGCCAGGCCGAGATTGCCCTCCGAGTTCTCGAAATCGATCGGGTTGACCTTGTGCGGCATCGTCGACGATCCGACCTCCCCTTCGCTGACCCTCTGGCGAAAATAGCCGAGCGAAACGTAGCCCCAGACGTCGCGGTCGAAATCGATCAGGATGGTGTTGGCCCGCGCCAGCGCATCGAACAGCGCAGCCAGCCCGTCATGCGGCTCGATCTGCGTCGTGTACGCGTTGAACTCCATGCCCAGCCTCGACACGACGCGCTGCGCCAGCGCTTCCCAATCGACGTCCGGATACGCGGCCAGATGCGCGTTGTAGTTGCCGACGGCGCCGTTGAGCTTGCCCGGGAGGACGGCGGCGCCGAATTCGGCCGCCGCGCGCTCGAGGCGGACGACGACGTTGGCCATCTCCTTGCCCAGGGTCGTCGGCGTCGCCGGCTGGCCGTGCGTGCGCGCAAGCATCGGCAGCCCGGCATGCTGGTGCGCGAGGGACCGCAGATCGGCGATCAGCGCGGTCAACGCCGGCATCAGCACGTCGCGGCGCGCCCCGGCGATCATCAGGCCGTAGGCGAGGTTGTTGATGTCTTCCGACGTGCAGGCGAAATGGATGAATTCGGCGGCACGCGCGATCTCGGGCACGTCGGCGAAACGCTCCTTCAGCCAGTATTCGACCGCCTTGACATCGTGGTTGGTCGTGCGCTCGATCGCCTTGACCCGCTCGGCGTCGCCGATGCTAAAATCTCGCGCCGCTTGCGAGACCTTCTGGCGAGCCGCGGCGCTGAAAGCGGGGACTTCGACGATCGCGGGCTCGTCCGCCAAGGCCTCGAGCCAGCCGAGCTCGACGCGGATGCGCTCGCGGATCAGCGCATATTCGCCGAAGTGTTCGGCGAGTGCTGCGACCTTGCCGCGATAGCGGCCATCGAGCGGCGACAGCGCTGTAAGGGTGGAAAGCGCCTCGGCGATCGGCATAAGGCAGACGATTTTCGCTAGCCAGGTCGAGCCAAAGTGTAGCACGGACGGAGCATCGGTCCGCGACGCCGGGCGTACCGCCGCAGTGCTATAATCGCCGTTAATCCTGCAGTGCTGCGCCCGCTGCGGTGTCCGCTGCAGTGCCCACCGCAGTGCCCACTTTGAGCGCCCGTTCCACCGCCTGAATCGACGATGAAGTTGCTCGCTTCGCCAACGAGTCCTTACGCCCGCAAGGTGCGTATCGCGCTCGCCGAAAAAAAGATCGACTGCGAGCTGATCGAGGCGTCGCCGTGGGTCAAGGACTCGACCGTGCCGACGCACAATCCTCTCGGCAAGGTGCCGGTGTTGATTCTGGACGATGGCACGGCACTCTACGATTCGCGCGTGATTGTCGAATACCTCGATACGGTGAGCCCGGTATCGCGGCTGATTCCCGAGCCCAGTCGGCAGCGCATCGCGGTCAAGCGCTGGGAAGCCCTGGCCGACGGCATCTGCGACGCCGCGGTGGCGATCGTGCGCGAAGCGGCGAGGCCGGCCCGGCAGCAGAGCAGCGAGGCGATCGACAGGCAGCGCGAAAAGATCGAGCGCGGGATCGTCGACATGGCGGCGGAGCTCGCCGACAAGCCGTGGTGCAACGGCGAAGCGCACTCGCTGGCCGACATCGCGACCGGATGTGCGCTCGGTTACCTCGACCTGCGGCATCCGACGATCGCCTGGCGCAGCGAGCACGCGAACCTGGTCGCGCTGTTCGACAAGCTGTCGAAACGTCCGTCGTACTCCGACACCGCGCCGCCGCCACCGGCTTAAGCGGGATCCGGCCGGCCGGGCGTTGCCGCGATCAGACCGGGCGCCGGATTCGCACCGTCGCTACAAAGCCTGCTTCAGCTGCTCCAGGATCGCCGGATTTTCCAGCGTCGACACGTCCTGCGTGATGTTCTCGTTCCTGGCAATCGACCGCAGCAGGCGGCGCATGATCTTGCCCGAGCGGGTCTTCGGCAGGTTGTCGCCGAAGCGGATGTCTTTCGGCTTGGCGATCGGGCCGATCTCCTTGCCGACCCAGTCGCGCAGCAGCTTGGCAATCCTCTCCCCTTCAGCGCCTTCGGGCCTCGCCTGCTTGAGCACGACGAACGCGCACACGGCCTCGCCGGTCATGTCGTCGGGGCGGCCGACGACGGCGGCTTCCGCGACCATCGGGTTGGCGACCAGCGCCGACTCGATCTCCATCGTTCCCAAACGATGGCCCGACACGTTGAGCACGTCGTCGATCCGGCCCATGATCGTGAAATACCCGGTCTTCTTATCCCGTACCGAGCCGTCGCCGGCGAGGTAGAGCGCGCCGCCTAACTCGTCCGGATAATAGGACTTCACGTAACGGTCGGGGTCGCCCCAGATCGTGCGGATCATCGCCGGCCACGGCCGCTTGATCACCAGTATGCCGCCGTGCCCGTGCTCGACATCGTGTCCGGTCTCGTCGACGATCGCGGCGATGATGCCGGGCAAGGGGAGCGTGCACGATCCGGGTACCAGCGGCGTGACGCCGGGCAGCGGCGTGATCATGTGCCCGCCGGTTTCGGTCTGCCACCACGTGTCGACGATCGGACAGCGACCGCCGCCGACGTTGTCGTGATACCAGATCCAGGCCTCGGGGTTGATCGGCTCGCCGACGGTGCCGAGCAGACGCAAGGTCGACAGGTCGTGGTTCTTCGGCGCCGTTTGCGGCGCGACGCCCGACGCCTTGATCAGCGAGCGTATCGCCGTCGGCGCGGTGTAAAAGACGGTGACCTTGTTCTTCGCGATCGTCTGCCAGAAGCGCCCGGCGTCCGGGTAAGTCGGCAGGCCTTCGAACACGACCTGCGTTGCGCCGACGGCCAGCGGTCCGTACGCGATATAGGTGTGCCCGGTGACCCAGCCGATGTCGGCCGTGCACCAGAACACGTCCGTCGGTTTGATATCGAACGTCCAGCGCATCGTCAGCGCCGCCCACAACAGATAGCCGGCGGAGCTGTGCTGAACTCCCTTGGGCTTTCCCGTCGAGCCGGACGTGTACAGAACGAACAGCGGATGCTCGGCGCCGACCCATTCGGGCGCGCAAGTGTCGGGCTGACCGGCAACGAGCTCGTGCATCCACAGATCGCGCGGCGCCGCGAAAGGTACCGTTCCGCCGGTCCGCCGGTAGACGACGACCTTGCGCACCGCTTCGCAGCCACCCAGGCCGAGCGCTTCATCGACGATCGTCTTCAGCGCCAGATGCTTGCCGCCGCGGGCCTGCTCGTCGGCGGTGACGACGGCGACCGCACCGACGTCGATGATGCGCTCCTGCAGCGACTTGGCCGAAAAGCCTCCGAAGACCACCGAATGCGTCGCGCCGATGCGCGCGCAGGCCTGCATCGCGACGACGCCCTCGATCGACATCGGCATATAGATGATGATGCGATCGCCTTTCTTGATGCCGAGCGACTTGAGACCGTTGGCGAAGCGGCAGACGCGGTGATAGATCTCCTGATAGGTGACCCTGGTGACGGCGCCGTCGTCGGCCTCGAAGATGATCGCGACCTTGCCGGCATTGCCGTTTTCGAGATTGCGCTCGAGACAATTATGCGAGACGTTGAGCTCGCCGTCCTCGAAC
>JBDTNP010000305.1:0-4018 GCA_039933695.1 Betaproteobacteria bacterium
ATACTGTTCAATGCGCGCGCGCGCGATGCGTTTGCCGCCTTCTTCGCGCGCGGCGAGACCTTTGCGCTCGGCATCTGCAACGGCTGCCAGATGATGAGCAATTTGCACGAGCTGATTCCGGGCAGCGGGCACTGGCCGCACTTCGTGCGCAATCGCTCAGAGCAGTTCGAGGCGCGACTGATCCTGCTCGAAGTGCAGCCTTCACCGTCGCTGTTTTTTGCCGGGATGGAAGGCAGCCGCATACCGGTCGCGCTGGCGCATGGCGAAGGCTATGCCGAGTTCCGCGATGCCGGACAGCAGGCAGCGGCCGAAGCGCTGGCGACCTTGCGCTTCGTCGACAACCGCGGTGCGGCGACCGAGCGATACCCGTACAATCCGAACGGGTCGCCGCAGGGCATCACCGGACTGACGACAGCCGACGGGCGTTTTTCGATATTGATGCCGCATCCGGAGCGCGTATTCCGCAGCGTACAGATGTCGTGGCATCCCGACGGTTGGGGGGAGGACTCGCCGTGGATGCGCATGTTCCGCAACGCGCGGCGCTGGATCGGATGAGGGCGTACATGTGGTTCGTATCGTGCCACCGCTACCGGAGGATGCAACGGCGATGAAAGTCTGGTCTATCAACGGCGTGACTCCGGTCGTCGACCCGAGTTCGTTCGTGCACGGCAGCGCCGTGTTGATCGGCGACGTCATCGTCGGCCCCGACTGCTACGTCGGGCCGGCGGCATCGCTGCGCGGGGACTTTGGCCGCATCGAGCTTCGCGCCGGCTCGAACGTGCAGGATTCATGCGTGATGCACGGTTTTCCCGGCACCGATACCGTGGTCGAAGACAACGGGCATATCGGTCACGGCGCGATTCTGCATGGTTGCGTTGTCAAGGCGAACGCGCTGGTGGGCATGAACGCCGTGATAAACGACAACGCGGTGATCGGCGAATCCTCGATTGTGGCAGCGATGGCATTCGTCAAGGCCGGCATGATCGTGCCGCCGCGCATGCTCGTCGCCGGCGTGCCGGCAAGGATCGTGCGCGAGTTGACCGAACAGGAGCTTGCCTGGAAAGTGGAGGGGACGCAGAGCTATCAGGAGCTGACGCGCCGCAGCCTCGCGACGATGCTCGAGACCGATGCGCTGACCAGCGTCGAGCCTGGCCGCCGGCGGATCGAGCTCCCCGAATTGCTGCCGCTGTCCACCGTCAAGGCGCGCGGCGAACGCTGACTCCCGGCAGGAAGGCTCAGTAGCCGGCGGCCTGCCCGTCGCGGCGCGGGTCCGAGCCGGCGACATAACCATGCTCGCCGCGCACGACGAACTGGCCGGCGCCGAAATCCATGTACGAATCGGGAACAGACGCGAACGTGTGGCCGAGCGCACGCAGGCCCTCGCGCAGCGACGGCGCGGCATCGGCCTCGAGGTCGATCGATAGGCCGCCGTTGACTTTCCATCGCGGCGCATCGAGCACCGCCTGCGGATTTCCACGATAGTCGATCAGGCGCACCAGCGTTTGCAGATGCGCCTGCGGCTGGATCGGGCCCCCCATCACGCCGAACGCCGCATACGGCGCGCCATCGCGTGTGGCGAAGCCGGGAATGATCGTGTGAAACGGACGCTTGCCGCCCCCGACCAGGTTAGGATGCTCCGGCTGCAGCGAAAAGCCGGTGCCGCGGTTCTGCATGCTGATGCCCGTGTCGGGCACGACGATCCCCGAGCCGAAGCCCATGTAATTGGACTGGATCAGCGACACCATCATGCCGCTCTCGTCCCCCGCGGCGAGATAGACGGTGCCGCCGGGCGGCGGCGTGCCGTGGCCGAAGTCCTGCGCGCGGCCGAGATCGATCAGGCGGGCCCGCGCCGCGAGATAGCCACGATCGAGTAGCTGTGCAGGTGTCACTCGCATCGTCGCCGGGTCGCTCACGTAGCGGTAGACATCGGAGAAAGCGAGCTTCATCGCCTCGATTTCCAGATGCTGCGTCATGACGGCGTCGACCGGCTGCGCGTCAAGATCGAAATTTTCGATGATGCCGAGCGCCATCAGCGCCGCGATGCCCTGGCCATTGGGCGGGAGCTCGTGGATCGTATGGCCCTGATAATCGTGCGCGAGAGGCGTCACCCAGTCGCAGCGATGCGCATCGAAATCGGCAAGCGTATGGACTCCTCCATGCGCGCGGGCATGCGCGACCATCGCTTCCGCCAGTTCGCCCCGATAGAACGACTCGCCGCCGCTGGCCGCGATCTTCTGCAGCGAGCGCGCTATCGCGGCGGAAGAGAAAATTTCACCGGCCTCCGGCGCCCGACCGTGCGGCAGAAAATGCTCGGCGAAACCTTCGACCTGACCGAGTATCGGCACGGCATTGGCCCACTTTTCCGCGATCACCGGTGAAACGGCGTAGCCTCCGGCGGCGTAACGGATCGCAGGCGAGAACAGGTCGGCGAACGGGAGCTTGCCGAACCGGCGCGACAGCGCGACCCAACCGGACACGGCGCCGGGAACGGTGATCGTGTCCCAACCGGTGCGAGGCATTGCCGCAAGGCCCGCGAAACGCGCCGGCGTCCACGCCTCGGGCGCGCGTCCTGATGCATTGAGTCCCGAGAGCCCGGTGCCATCCCATACGATCGCAAACAGGTCGCTGCCCAGGCCGTTGCTGCACGGCTCGACGACGGTAAGCGCAATTGCCGTTGCCAGCGCGGCGTCGACGGCATTGCCGCCTCGTTGCAGCATCGCGATTCCCGCCTGCGTCGCGAGCGGCTGCGAGGTGGCGACGACGTTGCGCGCGAAAATCGGCTGCCGGCGCGATCGGTACGGCATGCTCCAGTCGAACCGATCGCTTCGACCGCGGGCATCGCGCACGATCGCTTCCGGTCCCATCGAATCGGTCATTATCGTCTCGCTGCGTTCCGGCGCATATCAGGTCTCTTCCTGGAATGCGACGGCTCGCGTCTTGCGGAAGTTCGGGACGATGATCAGCAGCAGCAATGCCGCTGCGGCGATCAGCATCGCCAGTGAAATGGGCCGCGTGAGAAAAACCGTCGGGTCGCCGCGCGAGAGCAACATAGCGCGACGAAGATTTTCCTCCATCAGCGGTCCGAGCACGAAGCCGAGCAACAAGGGAGCCGGCTCGCATTCGAGCTTGACGAAGACGACCCCGAGGAAGCCGAAAATCGCCGTCATCACCACATCGAAGCTCGCGTTATTGGTCGAGTAGACGCCGATGCCGCAAAACAGCAGGATCGCCGGATAGAGCAGCCGATACGGCACCTGCAGCAGCTTGATCCAGATGCCGATCATCGGCAGGTTCAGCACCACCAGCATCAGGTTGCCGATCCACATCGAGACGATCAGGCCCCAGAACAACTGCGGATTGCTGGTCATCACCTGCGGGCCCGGCTGGATGTTGTGGATGGTCATGGCACCCACCATCAGCGCCATCACGGCGTTGGGCGGAATGCCCAGCGTCAGCAGCGGGATGAACGATGTCTGCGAGCCGGCGTTGTTGGCCGCCTCGGGCGCGGCGACACCGCGGATGTTGCCCTTGCCGAAGGGCACTTCGCCCGGCTGCAGCTTGGTCTTCTTCTCGATGGTGTAGGCCGCGAAAGACGACAGCAGCGCGCCGCCGCCGGGCAGGATGCCCAGCGCACAACCGAGGGCGGTGCCGCGCAGGATGGCGGGCATCATGCGCTTGAAGTCTTCCTTGTTCGGGAACAGGCCCTTCACCTTGCCCGTGAACACTTCGCGGTGTTCGGCGGACTTGGACAGGTTGCTGATGATCTCGCCGTACCCGAACACGCCCATGGCGATGGTGATGAAGCCGATGCCGTCGGTGAGTTCGGGGATGTCGAACGAGTAGCGCGCCACGCCGGAGTTGACGTCGGTGCCCACCAGCCCCATCAACAGGCCCAGCACGATCATCGCGATCGCCTTGACCAGCGACCCGGAAGCCAGCACCACGGCGCCGATCAGGCCCAGGACCATCAGCGAGAAGTATTCGGCCGGGCCGAACTTGAACGCCACTTCGGTCAGCG
>JBDTNP010000306.1:0-4197 GCA_039933695.1 Betaproteobacteria bacterium
CAACAAGTCCGACATCGACGAAGACGATCTGCTGACGTTTTTCGAGCAGGATGACAACACCGAGATCATCGTGCAGCACTGCGAAGACCTGAAGGACGGTCGCGCCTTTGCCGAGGTCGCCAAACGGGTGTCGAAAAAGAAGCCGGTCGTCGTGCTCAAGGCCGGCCGCACCAGCATGGGCGCGCGAGCCGCGAGCTCCCACACGGGTGCGCTCGCCGGCAACGACAAGATCTACGAGGACGTATTGAAGCAGTCAGGCGTCATCCGCGCCAAGGCGCTGCGCGACATGCTGGAGATGGCGCGCGCAATCCCCAAGCTGCCGACCCCCAAGGGCGAGAACGTGCTGATTATCACCGGCGCGGGCGGCTCGGGCGTCCTGCTGTCCGACGCCTGCGTGCTCAACGGCCTCAACCTTATGGCCATGCCACCCGATCTGGATGCGGCGTTCCGCAAGTTCATTCCGCCGTTCGGCGCCGCCGGCAACCCGGTCGACATCACCGGCGGCGAGCCGCCCAAGACGTACCAGAACACGGTTCGTCTCGGTCTCGAAGATCCGCGCATCCATGCGCTGATCCTCGGCTACTGGCACACGATCGTGACGCCGCCGATGGTATTCGCCAACAAGATGGTTGAAGTCGTCGACGAAATGCGAGCCAAGGGCATAGAGAAGCCGGTGGTCGTTTCGCTCGCCGGCGATGTCGAGGTCGAAGAAGCCGCCGAGTTCCTGTTCGATCACGGCATTCCCGCATACCCGTACACGACCGAGACTCCGGTGATGGTGCTCGGCGCCAAGTACCAGTGGGCGCGCGGCGCCGGTCTGATCTGAGTACCGGTTTGCACACCCGCACTTCGCCACCCGCGCCGCCGATGCCCGCATGATCCATCATCTGGCCAGCCCTGCCTTCTGGATCGCGCTTGGCGAAATCATCATGGTCAACATCGTGCTGTCCGGAGACAACGCGGTCGTGATCGCGCTGGCCGCACGGTCGCTGCCGCCGCGGCAGCAAAAGCAGGCGATCATCTGGGGCAGCGTCGCGGCAACCGTGATTCTGGTGACGCTGACGATCGTCGCGGCCGAAATTTTCGAATTGCCCTACCTGAGACTCGTCGGCAGTCTGTTGCTGTTCTGGATAGCGGTGCAATTGCTGATTCCCGGGGACGAGGGCGAAGGCGGTGTCGACAGCGGCAAGACCGCGTGGTCGGCAATGCGCACGATCCTCATCGCCGACCTGATCATGAGCACCGACAATGTCATCGGCGTCGCGGCGACGGCCAAGGGCGACCTCGTACTGCTGATGCTCGGTCTGGGGGTCAGCGTTCCGGTAGTCGTGTTCGGCAGCACGCTCGTCATGAAGCTGATCGGCCGGTTTCCCGTCATCATTACCTTCGGCGCGGCCCTGCTGGGCTGGGTGGCCGGTGATATGCTCGACAGCGACCCGATCCTCGTCGGCTGGATCGCCGCGCACATGCCGTGGCTGCAATTCACGCTGCCGCTGGTCGGCGAGATCAGCTGGAGCCAGATCGTCGGCGCAGTGCTGGTCGTCGTTGTTGGAAGAGTGCTGGCCGCGCGTGCAGTACGGGTCGCGGCCAAGCCGATCGATCTGGCCGCCGGCGTGCGGCAGAGCCGGTCGAACTGAACGCCGGCGAACCAGAGGCCTCCCGATGTTGAAGATCCTGGCACTCGTCGACGGTTCAGAAAGCTCGAGTCGCGCTGTTCGCTATGTCATCGCAACGTCAGCCCTATGCAAGGAAGCCCCGGAAATTCACTTGCTGAACGTACAGATGCCGGTAACTCCGGGTAACATCGGACGCCACGTCAGCCACGGAGATCTCGATGACTATTATCATGACGAAGGTATGCGGGGGCTGGCGCAGGCGCGCAAGCTCCTCGACGATGCGGGCATTCGGCATGCGTTTCACATCGGTGTAGGCGAGATCGGCGAAACCGTGGCAAGGTACGTCAAGGAACTTTCCGCACAGCAGATCGCGATGGGAACCCGTGGACTGGGCCCTGTTGCGGGCATGCTGCTCGGCTCGGTGACCACCAAGGTCGTGCAAGCGGTCAACGTTCCCATCGTTCTGGTGAAATAGCCGGGGAGAAGACATCCGCGTCGCGGGATTCGCACAAATCTCTTTTTGCTGCAGTGTTTGGAATGACGACAAGAAACCCGCTGACAGCGGGCCGGTTCTCAGGGAACCACAGCCACTTTAGGAGGTGACATGAAGATTCATCAGTTATCGACGTTGCGGACGGCGCTGTGCGCGCTGGTCGCTGGTGCCGTCGCGGCAGCCGTCCCGTTTTCGGCAGTCGCATGGGAACCTGCAAAGCCTGTCCAGTTCATCGTTCCAGCCGGTACCGGCGGCGGCGCCGACCAGATGGCGCGTTTCATCCAGGGCGTGTCGAGCAAGCACCAGCTGATGAAGCAGCCGTTCATCGTCGTCAACGAGTCCGGCGGCGCCGGCGCGCAAGGCTTCCTCGACGTCAAGGACAGCAAGGGCGATCCGGAAAAGATCGTCATCACGCTGTCCAACCTGTTCACGACCCCGATGGCGACCGGCGTGCCGTTCAGCTGGAGGGACCTGACACCGGTCGCGATGCTGGCTCTGGATGAATTCGTGCTGTGGGTCAACGCGGATACGCCATACAAGACCGCCAAGCAGTACCTCGACGCGGTCAAGGCCTCGCCCAACAAGTTCAAGATGGGCGGCACCGGATCCAAGCAGGAAGACCAGATCATCACCGCGCAGATCGAGCAGGCCAATCCGGGCGTCAAGTTCATCTACATCCCGCTGAAAGGCGGTGGTGACGTCGCGGTCCAGCTGGTCGGGGGCCACATCGACTCATCGGTCAACAATCCGATCGAAGCGGTCGCCCAGTGGCGCGCGGGAAAGCTTCGCCCGCTGTGCGTGTTCGATTCGCAGCGCATGCCTTACAAGGAGAAGGTCACTACGGATATGTCGTGGAATGACATCCCGACCTGCAAGGAGTCCGGCCTTCCGGTGGAATACACGATGCTGCGCGGCATTTTCATGCCGGCGGGCGTCGGCAAGGAACAGGTCGACTTCTACGTCGACTTGTTCAAGAAGGTTCGCGCGACGCCCGACTGGAAGTCCTTCAGCGAGCAGGCCGCGTTCAACCAGTCGTTCATGAGCGGCGCGGAATACGTCAAGTGGGTGGAGCAGGCGGAGGCCATGCACAAGGGCCTGATGGAAAAAGCCGGCTTCATGGCCAAGCAATAGGCGGGCGCGCCGGGGCTTCGGACGCTTTGACGCGACAGCGGAGCGGGCAGGTTAGCCGCTTCCGAGACCAATCGCGCAGAGCGCCCGATGCCGGACCGCTTTTGACCTTATCCACCGCGAGGCACTAGCGATGGCAAAGCACGACAGCGCCGGCCAAGACGACGATCGCTCGGTCGTCTCGATGCGGACGATGGAGATCGCGGTCGCGGTAATCCTGCTGGCCTTCGGTGCGACGTTCTTGTACACCAGCTACAAACTCGGCTTCCGCTGGGGAAGCGACGGGCCGCAATCGGGCTTTTTCCCCTTCTATGTGAGCCTGTTCATCTGCGTGGCGAGCGGCGCCGTCCTGCTGCAGGCCATCGTCGGCAAGGATGCCACAGGTCGGGCGAGCTTCGTCGAGCGGGGACAGTTGAAGCAGGTCCTGAAGGTGCTGATTCCTGCGGGCCTGTTCATCCTCGGCATCCAGCTGATCGGCATCTATGTCGCCTCGGCGATCTACATCGCGTTGTTCATGAACTTGCTTGGGGACTACCCCTGGAAAAAAAGCGTGCCTCTGGCCGTTGCGATCAGCGTGCTCTTTTTCTTCATGTTCGAGGTGTGGTTCCAGGTTCCCTTGTTCAAGGGATACTGGAATTTGACCGGCTGGACCGGCTTCTGAGGCGGTTTGAATGTACGCATCGAAGCGTGGCACCTCCGCCATCGGCGCTGACAGGCAGGACTAATCAACTCGGGAGCGCTGGGTGTCTGACCTGACTCTTCTGTTTCACGGCTTCGCGGTGGTGCTCACGCCGTTCAACATCGGCCTGATGTTCCTTGGCATCGTTCTGGGCGTGATCATCGGCGTGCTGCCGGGCCTGGGCGCCGCCAACGGCATCGCGATCCTGCTGCCGCTGACATTCACGATGCCGCCGACCTCGGCGATCATCATGCTCTCGTGCATCTACTGGGGCGCGCTGT
>JBDTNP010000307.1:0-2893 GCA_039933695.1 Betaproteobacteria bacterium
ACTGGCGCTCAAGACGATCGAGGATCATGACGCGCTCGTCGGCGCGATCGCCTCCCGCGACGCCGAAGGCGCGCGCGCAGCGATGCATCGGCACCTGGCGCGCGTCGCGCGCGAATTCCAGCGCGGCGTCGACGGCAGCAGGCGCGTCACGACGCCACGCAAGCCGGCACGGCCGCGTGCCGCAGCGAAACCCCGGCAACCGAGACCACGCCCATGAAGCTTGCAAAGTCCGCAGCCGCAGGATCCCGCAAACGCAGTACGCCAGCCCTGGCTTAGTCGTCATCAACAACGGAGGAGTCACATGAACAAGCGTCTTTCCCGCTTCAAGCCGGCACGTCGCGGTGCGCTGCAGGTCGCCCTCACCGGACTTTGCGCCGCCGCCGCACTGACGCTCGGTGTTCCGCTCGCCGGCGCACAGGTCCCGGCGCTGCCGAAGAGTCCCGTGACACTCAATATCAGCGACCCCGCCGGCGATCTTCAATTGACGCGCAGCGCGATCGACGAATACGTGAAGACGCATCCGCAACTCGTTGCAAAAATCAACATCGTCGTGGCGACGGCGCCGGAAGTGCCTGCAAAACTCAAGGCAATGCAAGGCGCCGGGCGCAGCGATATCGATCTCGTGCTGACCGGGACCGATTTTCTCGCTGCAGGAATCGAGCAGGATTTGCTCATGAAGATTCTGCCGACTTATGCCGCCAAGTTTCCCAACCTGATGGCCAATTACCAGCCAGCGGCGGCGAAGATGCAAGAGCTAGCTGGCGACTATGGGATTTCCGTGGTGTTCATGCCAGCGGGCCCGCTGCTCGAATACAACCCCGACAAGGTCAAGAACGTGCCGACAACGCCGGCCGAATTGCTCGCCTGGTGCAAAGCCAATCCCAACAAGCTGATCTACGCGCGACCGGCGAATTCCGGTCCGGGCCGCACGTTCATCATGGGCCTGCCGTACATCCTCGGCGACAAGGATCCGAAGGACCCCGTCAAGGGATGGGACAAGACCTGGGCATACCTGAAGGAGCTCAATTCCTGCATCGAATATTATCCCACCGGAACCACTGCGGTGATGAAGGAGGTCGGCGAAGGTTCGCGCGACATGACGGTGACGATGACCGGCTGGGACCTGAATCCGCGCATCCTCGGCATCGTGCCCAAGAACTATAAGGTGGCGCCGTTCAAGGGCATGACTTGGGTCAACGATGCGCACTACATGGTGATCCCGAAGGGTGTCGCGCCGGAGAAGGTCGCGGTGATCCTCGACCTGATGGCGTATCTGCTCACGCCCCAGGCGCAGGCCTACACCTACGACAAAGGCTATTTCTATCCCGGCCCGGCGGTGAAGAACGTGCCGTTGTCGATGGCGCCGAAGGAGAGCCAGGACTTGATTAAGGAGTACGGTCGTCCCGAATACGAAGGCTGGCTCAAGGAGTTTCCGCACACCCAGTCGCTACCGCCGCAGGCGCAGGTCGAAGCGTTCCGCATCTGGGATCAGCAGGTCGGCGCGCAAAAGACCAAGTAGAGTTATCCCGTCGCGAGGCGACGGGATAACTCGCCGCATTCGACCGTCGTCTTCGCTGACGGTCAATGCGGCGGGATGTTTCGACCGAGATTGCAAACATGCCAATTCCATGAAGCATGATTTCAGCGAGCTGCGACTCGAACGCGTAACCCGCCGCTTTGCTGGCGCGGGAGGCAAGGCCTTCAACGCGCTGGACGAGTTGACCTTGACCGTCAAGCGCGGCGAATTCATCGCGCTCCTCGGGCCGTCGGGGTGCGGCAAGTCGACCGCGCTCAACTGCATCGCCGGGCTGCTAAGCCTTTCCGGCGGCAGCATCTGGCTCGACCAGACGCGCATCGATACGCTGCCGCCCGAAAAGCGCGGCTTCGGCATGGTGTTCCAGAATTACGCGCTGTTTCCGCACATGAGCGTGGCGAAGAACGTCGGCTTCGGCTTGCGCATGCGCGGCATCGCCGGCCCCGATGCCGAGGCCAAGGTCGCGCATGCGATGAAGCTGGTGCAGCTGATCGGCCAGGAGCACAAGCTCCCCGGCCAGCTTTCCGGCGGTCAGCAGCAGCGCGTCGCGATCGCCCGCGCGATCGTCATCGAGCCCCCGTTGATCCTGATGGACGAGCCGCTGTCGAACCTCGATGCGAAACTCCGCATCGAGACGCGCGCCGAAATACGCCGCATCCACCACGAGCTCGACCGGGCGACGATCTATGTCACGCACGACCAGGACGAGGCCTTGTCGCTGGCCGACCGCATTGTCGTGATGAAGGACGGCGTCGTGCAGCAGATCGCCGCGCCGAAGGAAGTCTACGAGCAACCGTCGAACCTTCACGTCGCGCGCTTCATGGGCTACCGCAACGTGCTCGAGCTCGACATCGTGAGCGAGGACGGGGACCGGGTCGCGCTGGCAGGCCCCGACATCGCGCTGACCGGCGTGCGCAAGCAGCCGCTCAAGGGCCGCCGCGCCGCGGTCGCGATCCGTCCGGACGACATCGTCGTCGGCGGCAACACCGGCGACGTCAACATCGTCGTCGCCAGGGTCGAGAACGTCGAATACGGCGGGCGCGATTCGCTGCTCGACGTCGTCACCCCGTCCGGCACGCTGCTGCACGTGCGCGGGCCGGTCACGACGGCGCGCGGCGACAGCGTTCGCGTGCACGTGCCGGTCCAGCGCGCGCTCGTCTACCCGCTCGACTGACCAGTGCGATGAGCACCGCCACCTCAGCCGCAGCGCGTGCGCCATTCGACCGCACGTTGCTTCTGGTCATGCCGGCGGCGGCGTTCATGCTGCTGCTGTTCATCTATCCGTTCATCTACGGCCTGTTGTTGTCATTCAATCCGAAGAACGGCGGGGCGCTGGCGAACTACACGCATTTCTTCACC
>JBDTNP010000308.1:0-1857 GCA_039933695.1 Betaproteobacteria bacterium
TGATCCCGCAGGAGAACATGTGGGTGCTGCCGACCAAGGACGGCGCACGCATGCTTCCCGGTGCGAACGGGGGCGTCGAATGGTCGCCGATGGCGGTCAATCCGACGACGCGCATGGCCTACGCGGCAAATCTGCATCAGCCGATGACCTATCATGTCGAGGAAGTGCCGTATCCCGGCGGCAAGCTCTGGCTCGGCGGCGCGTTCAAGACGATCCCCAGTGAGGAACAATGGGGTCAACTGGTTGCGGTCAACCTCGACACCGGCAAGGTCGCGTGGAAGGCGAAGACGCCGCAGCCGCTGATCGGCGGCGTGCTGACTACCGCCGGGGGCCTGGTGTTCAATGGTGAAGCGAACGGCTGGTTCAAGGCCTACGATGCGAAGACAGGACGAGAGCTGTGGAAATTCAACTGCGGCGCCGGCGTCAACGCGCCCGCGGTTTCCTACATGGTTGGCAGCACGCAGTACATCGCGGTCGCCGCCGGAGGCAACAACCAGATCGATGCCAAGCGCGGCAACAGCGTATTCGTGTTTGCGCTGCCCTAGCCGCAGTTCCCGGCTCGTACGGCCACTTCGCTCGCGCGAAGTGGCCGTTTTATTTGAATCGACATGCTCAAACTCACTATCCTGATTCTGTCTGTGCTGGCCTGCGCACTGACTGCGCAAGCCCAGCAGCTCGACGCGACCCAGATGGCGGCTGCGCGGACCAAGGCCCAAGTCTGCTTTGCCTGCCACGGGCCGGACGGCAATTCGACCGTCGGCGAATATCCGATCCTCGCCGGACAAAGCTGGCGGTACATCTACATCGAGCTCAAGGATTTCAAGGAGGGCCGACGCAAAGACGAGCAGATGTCGCCGATGGCGGCGCAGCTCTCGACCGACGATATGATGCTGCTCGGCGAATTTTTCGCGGCGCAGAAGCAGGCGCCGATCAAATTCCAGGTCGATTCCGCCAAGGTCGAGGCGGGCCGCAAGACTTCCGACGCGGTCCTCTGCCCGATGTGCCACCTCGGCGGCTTTGTTGGCCAGAACGAGATTCCGCGCGTCGCCGGCCAATGGCCGCAGTACATCAAGAAGCAGCTGACCGACTTCAAGGCGCGGCGGCGGACCAACGATGCCGGCAACATGACCAGCGTCGCCGCCACGCTGTCGGACTCGGACATCGAGAATCTGTCGCAATACATCGGTAATCTGTACTAGCCTGCGTTGCCGCGCGCTTTGGCGCGGAGTATCCTAGCCTCGCCGTCGCCGCAAGATCCGCCAGAGATCATCCCCGCGACGGCCCCCAAATCCGAAGGAGGAGCTCGTGCCCGTCTCGCTGTCACTCACGGTCAACGGCAAGCCAGCAGCCGCCGACGTCGATGCGCGTACGCTGCTGGTCGATTTCATTCGCAATGATCTGGGCCTGACCGGCACGCACGTCGGTTGCGACACCGGTCAGTGCGGCGCCTGCACGGTGCTGATCGATGGCAACGCGGTCAAGGCGTGCACGATACTCGCCGTGCAGGCGAACGGTTCGAAGATAACCACGATCGAAGGACTCGCTGCCGCCGACGGCAAGCTGCATCCGATGCAGGCCGCTTTCAAGGATTGCCATGGTCTTCAGTGCGGATTCTGCACGCCGGGCATGGTGCTATCCGCGATCGACCTGGTGCAGCGCCATCCCGACGCCGACGAGAAGACGATCCGTGCCGAGCTCGAAGGCAATCTGTGCCGCTGCACCGGCTACCAGAACATCGTCAAGGCGGTAAAGCAGGGCGCGCAGGCGATGGGGAGATAGGCGATGGGCGCCAGCGATCTCAACAGCGTGGGCCAATCGGTCCGCCGCAAGGAAGATTATCGTTTTCTCACCGGCACC